>JAJFVK010000019.1:300000-393223 GCA_021371795.1 Planctomycetaceae bacterium
TGGAGCCATGAAAATTTGTTAGTAACAAATATAAAAAATCTCGGTTTGCAGTTCTCTATTTGTTCGATCATTTCCCGCTGCATCACCAGAGCATACGGCTGCGCCTCCATAAGAGGATACATATATATGTAAGGCGATGCCGAGCGTCTTTGAGAGTAGAAAAATATTTCAGGCTCGGAGCCCAGGACGGCTATTTGGTCGGTCGGATTGGAGTGTTCTTTGATATATTTAGCGATTTCCTGCATTTCCGGAAACCCATTAGAGCCGAAGGTTAATTGTGAAATCTTGGCCGGGTCTTTTTCAAAATAATGATTCTTCGGCAAAAACAAAGTGCCCAGCCATACAGCAAGTAAAATCGTCAATCCGATAAACGCGGCTTTATTTTCTGATTTGACAATTCGCCGGCACAAACTTTCAACCGAGACAATTCCTGCGCCTGCGAAAATTGCTACAACCGGCAAAAACAATACAAAATAATGATAGCGGAAATACAGTCCCGGACAAACCGCAAGAAATGAGCAGATAAGAAATAAAACAAGAAAAACCCAATGCCTGCGAATATCTTTATTCCATAAAACGCTCAAAAGTCCCAGTGCTGCCAATAACCATATCAGCGGCGCCGAAGTAACAATCAGCCATAAATTTTTTTTGAGAATTATGAATCCGATTTTGAGTGGAACTAAGCTTACATATTTATTAGCATAATCGAAAGTCCAAAACCAGAACTTTTCAAACACTCCGCACAGACACAGAACCAGACAGGTAAAAAGAAATGGCAGAATTACAAAAAAAGAATAAACAAAAATTACATAAGTCGATTTCTTATAATTCCGAGGTTGTTGACGGAACAGGTTCCAAAGCAGAAAGCAATAACCGAAAAGTATGAAGCCTATCGCGTGCTGCTTCATCATAAACGCGATGCCCATCAGCAGGCCGCCTGAAATAAGATACAAAAGTTTTTTGATCTCTGTGAATTTCATTAGGAGCAAAATCGCGGCCATGGCAGGCAGAACGACGAAGTTTTCAGCATTAGCCGTTGCCTGTGCAAATTGGCTAAGCGAGGTTATGGCAAAAAACACTGCCGCTGTTACACCTGCGATGGAGTTAAAAAGTTTTTTCGCAAGGAAATAAATTAGTATTACCGTTGTGGTATTGATGAGTAGAACACCGAAATGAATGCCCGCCGCTGTCTGCCCGAACACAGCCAAAATCACTGCGTAAGCGGCGTAAATGCCCGGCATTTTCATATTGTACGCAAGTGTATAAGGCGGCACACCCTGGAGCATTAACTGCGCGGAATACGCATACTCGCCTTCATCGCGTTCAAGCGGTACAGACAGTATCTGAATTCGTATAATTACGGTAACAGATACCAGAACAAGAAAAACCGCAATTAGACAAGCATTAATGTATTTAGCGGGAAATGAGGTATTTTGAACGTTTGCCGGCACTTTTACATCCTGTAATACCATCCGTACAATAGCAAAACAACAGGCGGCGGTGGGATTCGAACCCACGGATAATGGTTTTGCAAACCATCGCCTTGGGCCACTTGGCTACGCCGCCAAAAATTCGCCACAGAACCCACAAGGAACACAGAAATATTTATTTCATCTGTGCCCCCTGCGCACGCTGTGGCTTGTTAAATGGGCCGGGTTGGAATCGAACCAACGTAGGCTTGCGCCAACGGGTTTACAGCCCGTCCCCTTTGGCCGCTCGGGCACCGACCCATTTCTGTCTCAATCTAAAGACTGAAAACCTGAACTATTAAAGCTTTTTTGTGTCTTCAATCCATAATGCAAAGACATAAAAATACCAAAAATTAAAGAGAATTGCAACCATTATATTCGGCTAATCTTCTTGTTTTTTGTTATTTTAATCCCTGCAAAATTATCATTGTCGTTCAAGCCATTCCAGAATAGACTTAATACTACCAGTAGCCAGTGCAATACTCGTATCCGCTGCACCGTAATACAAGTTAATTGTGTCACCATCAGGAGCTATAGTGTAGCCGCACGGAAAAACAACATTGTCAACATCTCCTCGCTGCTCATACGGTTCTTCCGGACCAAAAACCCACTCATCACCACGTTTAAGGCAAACCTCCGGGTCGTGCAAATCAAACAATGCCAAACCGAGTCGATAAAGGTTGCCTGAAGCGTTCTCTCGCACACCATGGTATATTACAAGCCACCCCTTATCCGTTTCAATAGGCGGAGGTGAAATACCAATCTTATTCGCATCCCACCATCCTCCCTTCCTGGCTTTCAGCATTAACTTATGATTGCCCCATTGACGCAAATCAGACGAATATGATATCCATATATGTGCACCAAGATTGTTGACCGGCCGGTGAATCAAAGCCCAATTACCAAGTATACGATTAGGCAGAAGCACCGCATCTTTATCTTCCGGCTGCATAATCAAACCATAACGTTCAAAGTGAGTGAAATCTTCTGTAAGCGCCAGGGATACACCCGGCCCATCGTGAGTATAGGCAGTGTAAACAACTGCATATTTATTTAGCTCGCTGATGAATGTTATACGAGGATCTTCAATACCCCAAAACTCTTCAGGGTAGTTCTCTGGAAATGGCACAAGGGTAGGCTGTTTATCAATCACCCAGCCGTCTTTACCATTGGCAGAACGAGCAGCACATAAGTGAGATTGCCCGCGTCTGTCTTCCACACGACAAAGAAGCAGAGTCGTGCCGTCAAGCAGCAGTGTGGCGGCAGGATTGAATACGCTATGAACCGGATACGGCCAATCCGCAGCGGTTAATATTGGATTCGACTTATAACGGTAAAATAGTTCAGGATATTGGTATTTCATAATATTTATGCCTCCATAGACATTGTGGTATTTTCGGCCAGACGCAGTTCGAGAAGCGACTGGAGAAAAGCCAGCGTTGACTCGGCGCCCTGATTTTCGTTCACGCTGTCGGGGTGCAAACCATCACGACACCCTCCGGTCGTTGGGTCATAGACAGGCAAATTCAAATCATTGCGTCCCAGGAACCAATCAAAGACCCTGCGGGCTTCTTTGCGCCAACGATTATCGCCTGTAATCCGATAGGCTTCCAGACATGCAGAAACCATTGTCTGGGTCTCCACCGGCTGTTGATCGAATCTGGCTTTCTCACCATTTTTTGGATAAAAACCATTAGAGCCGACAGGAACAAAATATCCGGTTTTCGAATGTTGTAAGTCTGCCAGCCAACATAACGACTCTAATCCCGCTTCTGCCATGGCAACATTTGACATCGTTTGGCCGCACAGGAGCAAGGCATGCGGTAACACAGCATTACAGTAGGTTAACCCGTCTTCATACCATCGCCACTCATTCGAACGGTTGTTTTGATAAAGCGTAAGCAATCGCTTAGCTAATTCATCCAGTACCTGACCGGCCTGTCTGTCGCCGGAAAAGCGATGCAGGTATTCGTGGATGCCAATGATTGCAAATGCCCAGGCGCGTGGACTTGTAGTATTGAGAATAGTCGGCAGTGACTGCTCGAATACGCGTCCTGCCATTCTTTGTAATACCGGCGTGCACGAGCGATTCAAAACGACGCCCATTGCCCACAAAGTGCGGCCTTGGCTGTCATCTGAACCGGCCTCATCAAGCCAGCGACGCTGGTAATCCATAAAGTTACGGAAACGACCAGTTCCCGTATTAAAAGCATAGCATATAAAGGCAAGATAACGAATGCTTAACTCTGATGCCGCTTTGTTACCCAGAACTTCCAAATATGTACTCACAATCAAAGCACGGGCATTGTCGTCAACGCTGTAGCCTTCCTGATAGTTGGGCACAATGAATGCAGCGTGCTGCAGCATACCGGTATCGTCTGTCATATTACGCAGGTGATTGAGTTTAATGGCCGGCAATTCGGTCGGACGTTTATCTAAAGGTTTGACCGCAAAGCCTGCCGGAATAAAATGTCGCCGTTCAACGCGAGCACGTTCAAAACTCGCGATATATTGATGCGCCACTTCCGGCCAAATCATCTGACGACCAAACATATAAGCCCGCTTACGCATAGCGTGCCGTTGTGACTCATTATCTAAAAGGTTAATAACCTGCTCGGCCATCGCCGCGGGATTCCTAAACGGTACCAGCATTCCCCGTCCATCAGCCAGCAGCTCCTGGGCGTACCAATACGGCGTCGAAATCATCGCCTTGCCCGCTCCCAGAGTGTAGGCAAGTGTGCCGGATGTGATTTGCGCCTCATTTAGATAGGGTGTGATGTAAATATCAGCCGCGCTGATAAACCGCACCAGCTCTTCCAAACTGACAAAGCGGTTATAAAAAATCACCTGACTTTCCACACCTTTTTCCTGTGCCAGCCATTGAAGAGACTGCCGATATCTTTCGCCTTCGTTCTGCAAGACATGGGGATGAGTTGCACCAAGAATGATATATACCACATTCGGGTGGCGGACTAAAATGTCGGGCAAGGCGGAGATAACAGTTTCGAAACCTTTACTTGCTGAAAGCAATCCAAAGCTAAGCAAGACCGTTTTACCCTCGACACCAAACATGTCTTTATGAAAACTTGGGTCAACAAACGGCACATCAGGAATGCCATGCGGAATCATATCAATCTTCTCCGGTCGTACACCATATATTTCCTGTAATAATTCCGTACCGCGATTACTCATAACAATCAATCGATCCGACAAAGCCGCAACTTCTTCCAAAACCCGCTTTTGAGTTGGGTTCGGGTCACGCAAAATAGTGTGCAATGTCGTAACGACAGGCATTCGCAATTCGCGCAAAAGCGACAGGATATGGCTGCCCTCACGCCCTCCATAAATGCCATATTCATGCTGCAGAGATACCATGTCAACTTTATTTATGTTCAGAAAGTCAGCGGCCCGGCGATATGAATCAATATCTTTTTCCGTCAGTTCAAACCGAACGCGAGACGGATAAGTGTAACCACCATCAATATCATTGACCGGCAGTGCAATGCAGGCTGTTTGACTATATTGACCGGCAATGGTCTCACACAAATCTGTAGTAAATGTAGCTATGCCGCATAATCGCGGCTGATAGTTACCAATGAACGCAATTCGATTGAGTATTGAACTTGGTACATTATCCACGATGAGCACCTCTTTTCCGGCAGCCGGTACTTTTTATCGATTTCTAACCCATGAAAGTGACTTTGGACACTTTTTCGAGGGTATAATGCCCAACTGCCCACATTTTTTTATATCAACGTTCAAATTCTTATAGATGGATATAGCCTATAAAAACGCGCTGATATTTAGATTATAGAACAATTCTGTGTATTTTGAAAGGTTTTAATTTTTTTGCCCAGCACGCGATTTATACCCTTGAGGGTAGTAAATTCCCGCGATTGAAAGAGGAAGATATCATTTCTAAAACACTTACCCGCGGATTATCTGGAAAATTCAATCGTGATCAGCATACTACGGTTTATTGTTCGCAAGCCAATTGTCGGCGAGCTTATTTAAGTCTATGAAATTAACAATATTGTCATCGTTGATATCCGCCCTGCCCGAACAAATGCTTTGCTCAAGCCAGTGCTCAACTAATTCCGCAACATCCTGCATATCAACGATACAATCGCCGACGATGTCGCCGACAAGACGCTGCGGCGATGCCTGAATCTGGGCGCAAGTGGCGAAATTAGTGTTAGTCTTGTAATCAATTACAACATTATTAACAAATTTCTTATTGCTCGATATCGTTATCTGCCCGCCTGCCGGTGCAAGCACTATCACAACCGCACTGTCAGGCGTGATGTCGAAATCCGTTATTCCGCTTACATCGGTTTTCAGGAAAGTCTGCGAAACAGTATCGTACAAATCGACAGGACATTGGTCAACATCAATCTGTACGTTTTTTGCCGTAGTGTATGGATTATAATATAGATATGTCGGATAAGCCGGTGCGTGGTAATAATCTGTCGCAAGTAAATCCAGCCGGAGAATTTTTTCTACGTTTGTCGGCTCTACAATTGCCGCCAGCATTCCGACGTGCGATGCACCATACAACGCAAAATCCGTCCCCATACCCCACATCAAACCATCGCCCATCGCATAAGGTGAAAATCCTGTCGTCTCGGTTATCACCATCAGCCAATTAACATAAAGCCCGTCATTACCTGTGCCCGCTGTATCCGGATTTGTATCGCGTACCTTTATATATATCGCACCGCTCAAACCTAACGGCAGGTCATAAGTGTATTCCTGATTACTGCCTGTGTTATCAACGGTAAACATATCCGTGTAAATTCCATTCGGCAAAATCGCATAAGATAAAATAAAACCGCTGTCCACATCTCCACCATCAAAATAACGACCATGGAAGTGAAGCGTATGGCTGCCGCTGTGTTCAATGTTCAACAACCACAGATGGTCAAGTTTGTCGAACGCTCCGACCGTTTGCTCTTTAAATATTTCATATTTGTTGTCTTTCAGATGAGTATTGACATAAGTGGCGGTAACAGTGCCATAAGTATTGCTGTAATCGGACGCGACCCTATCAACGATTCGCGGCGTTTTTCGCAGGCCTTCATACGCGATGCAATTGCATGGGTCATAAATGTACGACCAGTTTTCGCCCGACTGATGCGCTGCGTCAAGGCCGTTTGTGTAAAATAAACGTGAAGCGTTTGCGGCGTTGAGTATCCATTTGCCGATAGCGCGAGCATAATCCTGATTATATCGAGGTATCGGCGCAAGTGCAGCTGCCCATTGAAATGTGTTCATCGCAAAGGCGTATCCGTCGCCATCGGTTACACTGCCCACCAAACCATCGCAGTCATATCCGCCCCACGGGCTATCTGCTATTACGCCCCAGCCATATCTTGCATCCGATGCGGTACTCGGCTGAAAACACCAGTTTAAAATTTTATAAAGATTATAACTTGTTCCCGTTTCGGCATTCATTCTCGCGGCCGTGTACGCACCATAAGGC
This sequence comes from Planctomycetaceae bacterium, assembly GCA_021371795.1. NCBI lineage: Bacteria > Pseudomonadati > Planctomycetota > Planctomycetia > Planctomycetales > Planctomycetaceae > Planctomycetaceae bacterium. Next base: position 306,952 of record JAJFVK010000019.1, read on the forward strand.
AAAAGCACCTCGTAAAGCGGATTGTCGCTGCGTGCATAAAGATACTCTATGCCCCACTTTGCTCCCATCAGATGCTGTGGCGCAGACCACTTCACATACGCCATATATTCAATCCACGCATAACCGGCGGCGGCATCCGGCTCGTTCCAATTGCCATTGTCGAAAGGCGTCATCGTATCGAAATCAAAAGCCGTGTGCGTAAAATTCGGCACCGTCCACGGCGATGTTCGCCCGCCCATCGCGTATTCGGCGTTATAAAGCCTATCGGCCATCGCGTACATCAGCGTTTCCATTGAGCCGGTGTTCGGATATTTTGCCAATAGTTGACAAAACAAAAGAGGAGGAAAAACTTCGTACCAGAAAGATTGCCCTGAATCTGTGGATGTGTAATTCAACACCATATTCTCGCCGTTTGCCAGATTGTAGTACTGCTGCTGCATCAGGACGAAATTATAATACTGCCCTGTTGCCGCGACATATTGATTGCTTTTGTCTATGCCGGCCAGTGTGCCGCCCAAAACCGCACCGAGAACATTTATAGACTCATGTGCGCCGCCGCTGGTCTGGTCATATCTGCCTACATAAGACGGCATTCCGAATGTGTTCCACGAATAATTTACCCGGTTGGTATCCCACCATATTATCGGATATGTTTTCCACCATGAATCAGATGATGATGTGGTGCGGGTAAAACTGAAGATGTAATTATCGTAATCTCTTGCTACCTGCTTCCAGTTGCGCATTTGATACGGCACAGGCATATTCGGCATCAACTCGATTCGTGGTATATTGATTTGAGATGCTGTAATAATATTTGCATAAAACACAACAGCCAGTATTGCAGCGATAGTTGCCGAATATGAATTCTTCATCTGTACTCTTATCAACGATTAATTATACGGCGGATCTAAGTAGAGCCTGTCGCCAATTGGAAACCACGATGGTTTATTTAAGAGAAACTGATTAAGGCCGTCGTCAGGATCAACTTTGAATATTTCCTGCTTGGACAGGTACTTTACATGGCCGTCATAGAACAAAATATTTGCGCCTTCTCTGTGCCTATATGCCGGCATATCCCACTCTCGGCTACTCATCCTGTCGCCTATCTTATCCCAAAACCGTGTATAATCAGCACTCTCATAATGCACGGCAAACCACTCTGCATCCATAAAGAAAAACTTGGCAGCCGGTCTTTCCACCTTCGATGTCTTCAACGCCTGCGCTTTGCCTCGACGCGTGCTGGTAGTAGGAACCCAACTGGCCGCAACACTAATACGAAGCCCTACACTGTTCATCCCGTAGCTAACACCTTCCACGTTTCCGTTGCCATATTTTATAAGACCGCCATTAGCAACTGTTCGTTTATCCGATGGACACTTGTACTCTGCCGGTAACGTCCCTGTAACATTACCCGCTAATGTTTCATCGTTTTTTCGCCCCTGCATACCAACTATCTTCATAAACAGCGGATTCTGAAACCACTTCCAATCACGTGGAGGTGGATTAAGCCCGTTGTATATGGGAACATGATAGTCGTCTGAATCAATAGCATACATTTGATCACCTAACGCCATGGTTTTTAAATGATTTGCACAAACAATTTTTCTGCCCTGTTCGCGTGCCTTGTTCAACGACGGTATCAAAACTGCCAGCAGTATCGCAATTATCGAAATTACAACCAGTAATTCGACCAGAGTAAAGCCCTTTGTCTTTTTCATATTATACTTCCCTTACAGGGAATACCAGCGGCGTCTTTAACAAGACACCGCCGGTATCACCATTAAATTCAGACAATCTTAAGAGCACCTCTAACAATTCGCAAAATTGAGATTGCCTCGTCATTTTTACGTCTAAAGCCACAAAAAATTTCTCGCAATGACATTTTTAGAGGTTGCCTTAAATATAATTTACTCTGATAACCATTCATCGGATAATTCAGCAAGGTCTATCGCATCCACAACGCCGTCAATCACAATATCAGCGCCATTGCAGAAAATATTGATATTGTTACAGCCGCTGTTGTACCACTTTTCAGCAAACTGCGCGTAGTCTTCAAAATTCACATCACAATCTCCGGTGAGGTCTGCGGCCGAACATACTAATCGAACATCTTTGGCGTAAATACCCGTCGCGTTTGGCGTACCCTGCCAGTCCCACAGCTTACCATTAAGCCATGCCGTGCCGCGTTCAGTCGTGGGAGAATTCCATGCTGCGCTTTTCTCAAAATCGTTAAGCCGCGGATTGCAGCCAAAGATATAACCCGGTTTAATAGCAGCGGCAAGACCGCCATCAGGCAAAAGCCATTCACTTATCGCGGTGTCTAAGTCGCTCCATTTAATTTTTGCCTCTGTAATGCGATGCCCCAGAGTGCCGCTCGTGCGAGCCATACCATTATTTACAGCCGCCGATTGATGGCGTCCCCAAACGGCATTTGTCCATGCCATCATCACATCAGGTTTCTCTTTCGAGTTCAAACCGAGGAACAGCCACAGGCTAATACCTTCCCGGCTGCCGAGTATCGGACGAATGTTAGTAAAGTCAAAATACAGCGTAAGAGCGTCATAATAAGCATCGCCGCCGAAACGGTCGTCCAGACTCCATTGCTGCGCATACGCTCCAACCTGATTCGCTTCTTTAGCTAATAAATCGCCGGGCTGTTCTTTCACCAATATATAGAGATAATTTGGATCCCACGCGAGCTGATACTTGACATGCAGATTGCCTTGAGACGGGCTATTAACCGTCGCAAGGTCAAAATCAACAATATCGCTGTCGTCCAGAGCAGCCCAGTCTGCCGCATTGCCGTCCACGGTAATTGGACTGAAAACTCTATCGGCATTCACTATTGTCGCTTCGCTTATAGCAACTTGAGCTGCCTCAAGCCGCAAATCATCCAGATAAATATCGCGATTGGTTTCTCCATCACTGCAGCTCGAAAATAATCCCATCGACTTAATCGAACCCCAGTTGGCATCGTCGGGCGAAATAGGAGTCTCGCTTCCTTCGTTGTACCATGAAAACGCATTCATATTAGCCACTATCTTCGTCCAGCCATTGCTGTCCGGAGGATGCACGATGTAACGTCCGTTGTGCGGAGGATTATCATTATCATATAAAATAATTTCCCTGAATCTTGAACCACTGCGGTCGCTCCAAACCCAAAGTGTAATAGCCAGATTGTTATGATCGCTAAAATCCAAAGTAGGGTCAAATACCATCTTTGGCTCAACATCTACATTTCCACTGCCCCAAAGCGAAAACGCCATCTTCATTGAACCTATACCTTCATGCACTTCGCCCGGAGGCGATTGCTGCATCCAGCCGGTTACACGGTCATCGTACCAAACGCCCGTAGGCCATGGTTCTACTACCGCCTCATTAATATCATCCATCGAATCAATCTGACCTATCGGTGTTGCCGCAAAGACGGGCATCAAAAAAACTGCCGTAACAAGAAATGATATATAACAAAATATTTTCAATAACTTCATTTTTTTCTCCTATCGTATTCCAACTCCTATACCTTTACCTTGCGCGCATATACCGCCACCATTCCTGCTTAATAGAATCCGGCGGCAGCGCGATTATCGTACCGCCGCCGAATATTCAATTTGCAATTAAGCTTTGCGTTTCTTCAGCATCGCCAGTGCGCCAAGTGCAAGCAGCGACATAGTTGCCGGCTCTGGAACGAGCTGTAAACAATCAATGTAAACCGGTGTATTGGTCGGCATAATCTGATAGCTTCCTTCTTCGCCCCATGGTCCTACATAACCCCAGCAGCTAACCCATATATCGATAGTATCGACATCGCTCCAATCAAACGTGCCTTGTGTTACGACAAAATCACTAATGTTCGCAACCACATACTGCCAGCCCACGGCTATTGTTTCTTCTCCATTAGCCACAGCGTAACGTGCCACAGCATCTCCTAAATTATTCGAATAGAGAATTATCTCGCGAACATGTTCAGGACCGGCCGTATTGCCCTTATACCAGCAAAATGTAATTGCCATATCCGGAGTAAGAGTCGGGAATATGATATTTGCACGAGGCACAACATCATACTGACCTCCATCGAAAACTGTATAGTCAATCATCATTGAACCTGTGGTGTCGCAAACAAAAGCAACATCAGTGTTCTGTTTCAGCAGAGGTGGATTATAGTTTCTCTCGTCATGCCACAGACCGCCATTACTCGCCAGAACATTGTCCATGTTATCTAATACTATCGCCTGTACCGCTGGTGCCAAAAATGCTGCCAACACAAAAATTAAAAACATTCTCATCTTCATTGTTAAATCCTCCAAAATAAATAAGTGATAAAAATTTTCAAACAAACAACTCTTCTCTTTACGTTATACCACTTTTTTTCAACAACTCCTTTCTCCCGCCCTCTTGTCTGCCTTAATTCGGCAAACAATCCTTATTGTTTAGAAGACCCTATTCAATTATAAATCACAATCGGGCAACTGTGCCCATATCCTCATACTCTGCCGGAATTAATACGTGACGAATGTTGGTTTTAGGATTGAGCACAAATTCAGTGGCTAAGTCCACCATTGCCCGTCCCATTTCACTCCAGTTTACTACCATCGTGGAAATCGGCTCAAAACCCATCACGCCGGGGATTCTGTGCTGACCGTCATATCCAATGATGCTCATATCCTGCGGCACTTTGAGACCATGCTCCCGCAGAACTACACGTAAAACATGAGCAATCAGGTCATTGGCCGCAACAACGGCTGTCGGCATTGGTTTCAAAGCTATGACACGTTCAGCGAGTTCTCTCAAATCACTCATTACTTCTTCGTGCGTGCTTGGCGTATAATCATTTCTCGAACAGTCCTTGGCAATAATCAGACCATCAGTACTTAAACCCACGTTATTCATACCAATCATATAGCCATTTTGCCGCTGGTGTAAATTATATGTGCGTTGCGGATAATCCTCGTGTCTGCATACAAACGCAATGCGCTTGTGCCCTAATTCAGCAAGAACTTCTACTGCTCTTGATGCAGCGCCAATATTATCACTGTTGACTGTGCTCCATTTTGAACCTGGTATATGGTTGTCGCCCACTACGACAGGTATATCGAATCCACGCAGAGCTTCATAAGTATCCGGTGCAATGCGTCCAAAAACTAATATGACACTTACCGAACTTCGTGGAAATCTTTTTAAATCATTGGACGACCGAACGGTATAAAATCCCGAATATTGTCCCCTGTCCTGCAGCGAACTGCTGACTGAAGAAAAAATCGCATTGTAATTCCAAAGACCCTCAAAGCACGACAGACTAATTACTTTCTTATTCGATACTTTAACTTTCATTTTAAGAAGAATGCCGTCTTTCTCTTCTTTGCTAAGATAGCCGTGACTGAAACAGTAATTAAGAATGCGAGTGGCAGTAGCCAAAGATGTAGTTCCCCGGCCATAATCTCCCTTGAGTGTTCTCGAAACTGTTGCTGGTGAAACAGATAACTTTGTCGCAACATCTCTTACTCTCACTTTTGCATCCACCGGCATCTATTGGCCTCCAAATAATCGTTTTGATATGTATCTATTTGTCGCGGCATACTAACACCGGCTCGGTCATTTGTCAATAACAATTTCATGCAACATTTGTAAATTTATATATATATTGTCAGGTAAACAACTGACAAGCCACAGTGGCTTATTACAAACAAAATACCATAAAACATTACCACAAAAGCCTTTATATTAATAAACACTTTTACACATAAGCACCAAAAACGTTTACTGATTTTAGTAAACATTCTTTATTTTCATTGACATTCTGCAACTTGCGCTTCATAATGTGCCCCTATGTGCAACAATACAAATTTCATATATAAAAACGAATGGAGATTTAATGCCGAATTGTTCTTCGCAACCAGAGATAATAAGACTTAATAATGGTGAACCAATCATAAGCCCTACCGCAAATTGGTGGGAAAGCGGTACAACTTTCAACCCCGGAGTAATTTATGTCGAAAGGTCGCCCAAAAACGATCCTATAATCCGCAAATTAATCGGCAGCGACAATCTTAACGACAATCGAATTAAAGACGGCATAGTCGCAGTGCACTATCGCTCCCGGCCATCTACTGAAACAGACCCCAAGCGGCCGTTCAGCAGGTCTTTTTCCGGTGTCGCAGTTTTTACGCCGGAACTGCAATCAATTTTCAGGCATACCAATCCGGTAATTTTCCCCGGCGAAGATGAAAATCTTTATGATTATGTCAGCGTTGAAGACGGAAGGCTGCATTGCATCGACGGTATTTATTATTATCTGTATTGCGGAGTCAGTCTTGTGCCTAATCCACAGTCAAAGTGGCCGATAAAAACACGGATATGTCTGGCCAAATCCGACGACCTGCTTACATGGCAGAAACTCGGCCCCATACAAGGAGATGTCAACACAGATAATAGCAATAATAAAGACGGCGTTTTTTTCCCGGAAAAAATCGACGGCCATTATTTTATGCTCCACAGGCCGTGCTTTGATGATAATTACTCAAAATACGCTATCGCGCTGGCGATGAGCAGCAGTATTGAAGGGACATGGCAGGATTTAGGCACAATAAAACATGCAACCCAAAACGCTGAGTTGGCAAAACATATATGGGTTGGCGCCGGCTCGGTTCCAATTTCTCTCGGAGATAAAAAATTCATTGTGATATATCATAAAGGCCATGTCCTTAACAGCGGCAGTAAATGGTATGACCTGCACGCAGACCTTTACAATTTTAATAATTTTGACCCATCCAGGCCTGCTGATATCATTGAAAGAGGTATGAACAGACTTATGGAACCCCAAACAAAATACGAATGCAAATCCACAAGTCAGGATGGCGTTTCCAATGTAGTTTTTACCTGCGGCAGTTATGAATATAATGGCGATATATACATACTTTACGGCGGAGCCGACTGCTGCACTTTAGCAGCCAAAGTTAATAAAAAGGAACTAATTGATTGTTTGCTGAACAGCCCGGAGTTTAAGGGATCTGGAGACCTCGGTACAGAAACCATTCCCAGTCCGGTCCCGGCTGCGTCCGCTTCAATGAAAATAATATAAGTAGATTATTTTACTGTTGCAGATTATCCTAACTGTAGAATCGATTAAATACAGGAGCTTAAAACTTGACGATTCTTGATTACGGAATTATCGTTGCGTATCTGCTTTTCTCGCTGATTATCGGAATAGTCTATTCACGCAAAGCGTCCCAAAGCCCGGAACATTATTTTCTTGGCGGTCGTTCTATGCCATGGTGGATGATTAGCGTCTCGCTGATGGCAACAAGTTTCGCGTCCGACACGCCTTTGGTCGTTACCGAAATCACTCGACAATTCGGCCTGCAGAGAATGTGGTGGGTCTTTGCCGCGGTGCTCACGTTAATCGTCGGTATATTTCTTTTCTCTCGTCTCTGGCGGAGGTCATCCGTTATTACCGACGCCGAATTTTACGAGTTACGTTACGACGGCAACGCAGCCGCTTTTCTTCGCGGCTTTCGCGCATTTTATTCCGGAATCATACAAAACCTCATCGTAATCGCATGGGTTACGTTCGCTATGAGCAACATCATTACGATTATGACGCCGATGAATAAAGTCTGGGCAGTCGGCACCTGCATGGTTGTCGCGCTGATTTACACTACGTTCTCCGGCTTTTACGGCGTTGTAATTACCGATGTCGTGCAGTTTTTTATCGCGACCGGCTCTATGATAATACTGGCGTTTATCGCCGTCTATAAAGCAGGCGGCCTGCACGTCGTACTTACCACCGTCGCCGCGACGCAGGGGTACGACAAAACGCTTTCAATTTTTCCTGATTTCAAACATTTCGATTTGGATATGCTCAAGCTGATGATTTACATTTTAGTTCTCTGGTGGGCGGATGCCGGCGGATATAATATGCAGAGAATGAGCGCGTGCAGAAATGAACGCGATGCGGTGAAGGCTACGCTTTTCTACGCACTTTTCCAAACCATACGACCATGGATGTGGATACCTGTCGCTCTTGTTTCCATTGTTCTGTTTCCAAAACTGACAGGCACACAAACTGATACGCAAGCCTACCCATTAGTCGCGAATACATATCTTGGTATGGGGTTAAAAGGGTTGCTCGTAGCTGGTTTTCTCGCCGCGTTTATGTCAACAATTACCACGCAGCTCAACTGGGGCGCTTCGTATATTATGACCGATGTCTATAAACGATTTGTCAAGAAAGACGCTTCACATCGTCAGTATATGATTGTTACGAGAATCGTAGTGGTTGCGATGATGATTTGTGCCGCAAGTATAGTTCCCCTGCTGAAGTCGGTTACGGCGGCATGGGAATTCCTCGCATTCCTGATGGCAGGCAGCGGAATAATCAGCGTTATCAGGTGGTTCTGGTGGCGTATAAACGCTTATACCGAAATCACCGCCCTGCTGCTCGGACTAATCGCGGGATTCATAAACCCATTTATTCCCGCCTCTGTCGTGGTGTTTGGTTATCCGTGGCCTGCGATGCCTTTCGAGATTAAGATTACGATATTTATTGTAATTATCGTTTCGGTAAGTTTAGTGGTTACTTTTGTTACGCCCAAAGTATCTATACAAAAGCTTGAAGTGTTTTATCGCAGAGTTCGGCCTGGCGGTTTCTGGAGCGTTGTCAGCAAAGATATTCGCAATCTGCCGGGCAAAGCATTAAACGCCGGCACCTTCCTCGATATCATCGGCGGCATTCTGTTATGTTACGGCGTTTCACTTGGCATTGGTTATTGCCTCCTGATGAAATTCGGTAAAGCGGCTGCTTGTTTCGGATGCTCTTTAATCGGCGCGTTATGGGTATACAGATGGTTTAAAAAAGAAGTCAGAGAACTCGAAGAATGGGGTGGTTTAAGAAAGCACAATCTCGAAACCACGCAACAAAGTAATTCGGGAGCAAAATAGTGGCTGATATAGCGAAAAGATTTAAGAATAATCCCATTCTCGTTCCCGATGCGGTTCGTCCGAGCCATGCGGGACTTAATGTTGAATGTCTGCTAAATCCTGGAGCTTTTGAATATAACGGCAAAATATGGCTGCTGATGCGAGTCGCTGAAAGGCCTCCGCAGAAAGAAGACAAAATAAGCCTTCCTGTGATGGAGGATGGAAAAATCAAAATTCTCGAATTTGACGAGGCAGATCCCCTTCTGAATTGTTCCGACCCAAGAGTAATCATATATAAAGGAAACGGCTATCTTACTACATTGTCGCATTTGAGACTGGCGCACAGCACGGATGGGAATAATTTTACCGTCGTTGACGACAAACCACTATTCGGGCAAGGCTGTCTTGAATCGTATGGCATTGAGGATTGCAGAGTTGCCAAAATAGAGGGAAAATACTATCTGACTTATACCGCTGTTTCAAATTACGGATACGGTGTCGGATTGATGAGCACATCTGACTGGACGAGCTTTAACAGACACGGTATGATAATTTCAGGCCCAAATAAAGACTGTGCCTTATTTGAGGAAAAGATAAACGGCAGATATTGCTGTCTGCACCGTCCGAATATGTCCATTCTCGGCGGAAATTATATCTGGCTTGCCGAGTCGAACGACCTGCAATACTGGGGCAGGCACAAATGCGCAGCTACAACGCGAGCCGGTATGTGGGACAGCGAAAGAATTGGAGCAGGCGCTTCACCGATAAAAACGGACAAGGGATGGCTTGCGATTTATCACGGCGCAGATAAAAATCACAGATATTGTCTCGGAGCTTTATTACTCGACCTTAACGACCCATCGAAAGTTATCGCCCGGTCGCAGAAACCGATTATGGAGCCGACGACAGATTATGAAAAGAATGGCTTTTTTGGAAATGTGATTTTTACCAACGGCCATATCGTCAAAGGCGATACCGTTACGATGTACTACGGCGCTTCGGATGACGTTATATGCAAAGCCGAACTTTCAATAAATGAGATTCTCGACTCGTTGAAAATTTAAGGACATAATTTAATGACTGCTAAATCTTTTGTGATATTGGCGATTATCGGCTTTTCGGCCTTTTCAGGCTGTTCTAATGCCGAAACGACCCGGCAGATAAACATTCCGAGAATAGACCAGATGCCGGACTTTCCGCAGCCTTATATTATGAGAGACTGGAGTAAGGTCGCAAAAGACTTTGATAAAATTATTTTCGATACCGAAAAAAAAGGCGAATTTCTGCCGCTTGCGAAATTTGAAACTCTGCAAAACAACGCAGATAAAAAAATTCTTGTAATACCTTCTTATGTCTGCAGCGGCAGGAGCGGAACAGAGGCTATCGTTTGTCTCGGAGCCATCAGCAGCAGATTGATTGCAGGTTTGGACAAAAAACATATGGATATTTTTCCGAACTATTTCACAGACAGCCAGAAACTTTACCTGAATAGAATCAACGATAAAACCGGCCAAACTTTCTGGTATGAAATGTTTCCAAGTGTGCTGTTTTACAGGACATTTTACTTCTGTCCAGAATCTGAAATAATGCAAAAACAATTTTACCTCACCGCAGACCAGTGGCAAAAGGCCTGCGTTGCAATGGGAGGCAAAACAAACCCGCGGCAGATTCCGAATTTCGATTATACCGCCTTTGACTTTTCGACAATGACGCCGTTTGATAATAACGTGTGGAAAGAGGCTGATGCGGCCGCTGCGGCAGCGTGGATTGAATATATCGCTTATGTCAAAAGCCCGGATAATGAATCGAAAACAAAATATCTTAACGCCGCTAAATGGAGTATGGATTTTCTTGAGCAATCCAAAACAAACCCTTATTACGAAATTCTTATGCCGCTTGGGGCTTATACCGCCGCAAGAATGAATGCCCAAACAGGCACAAATTATGACGTGGAAAAATTCGTCAACTGGTGTTTCGATGGAAGCAACTGGCGAAAATGGGGAGCAACAACAGGCAAATGGGGCAACGCTGACTGCGCGGGCTTGATTGGAAGTGTATCAGACAACGATAATATGTACGGCTTTACAATGAACACTTTCGATGTCGCGGCCTCGCTTGTGCCGTTAGTCAGATACGATGAGAGATTCGCCAACGCCATCGGCAAATGGATGCTCAACGCCGCAAACAGCGCACGATTATTTTATCCCGACGGTCTGGATGCCAATCAGCAGACAGATTACGAATGGTCTAAAATTAACGACCCGCAATCCTGTATCGCTTATGAAGGTCTTCGTCAGCGGTATCTTGAAATCGACAGGGTTGCCGGCGACCTTGAAACCGTCAAAGGCAAAATAACATCAGGAGACTACACAGCGGCCATCGGCACAAACAAAATTTACGAGTGCATAGAAGAGAATCAGCAGGATAATCTCGAACATATCTGGAAAGTGCAGATAAGCAAAGCGGACAGGCATATTCTAAACTTTGTTGGCAAGACTGACAACCTCGGCGATGGTGAAATTTTTCAGTTCAGCTATTCGCTGCAAATTGCAGGACGGTATGAGCCGTTGTTTGATTTCAATTCGCAAACGGATTCCTGCAAAACAGTTGAAGTTCCGACAAATCCGGAAACGTTTTATCTCAAAGTTACCGACACAAAAAAAACTGTCCCCTCGAGCAAATCCGACAGAATATACATTGATGATATCTGGATAGAATCACTTAGCGACAATGCTCCTTACGCGACTGGCGATGCCAAGAAAAACGGCTGGGCCAAAACAAACCTCGGAATATACGGCTCGGCTTATGTAGGAATATTCGGCGGCATTATCCAAAAAACAAACATAGAAGGCATCATTCGGCTTGACTGTCTGGCGACAGACTTCTATCACGCCCCTGCTTATCCGACTTATCTGTATTACAATCCTTTCCCGAAAGAGCAGAAAGTCGTTATCGAACTCGGAACAGAAACAAAAGATATTTATGAATCAATCAGCAATAAATTTATAAGTACATCTGTTACAGGAAAAACCTTTATCGGTTTGGCACCAAAATCCGCGGCAGTCATAGTTATATGTCCCGCTAATGGCAAAATTGAATATAAAGGTAAAACGACAATGGTTAATGGCATGCTTATTGATTATCAAAAATGAAAATTTTAGTAAGCGTTCACAGAATTTCAAACATTAATAATATAAAAATCAGGATTTATTTGTATTATTGTTTTGTTTTAAATCATTGAGCATGTCGTGTATTACAGACAAAGCATAGTATGCCCCCACAGAACCAGTATGGCGGACTGAACGATAACAAAAGGCCATGAACCCATAATTTTGGCAACAAAATCAGCAACCTGCTGGCCGGGGGTCTTTTTTTCATCAACTATTTCATTAACATTTCTGATGGGTTTATGTTGATGAACAAAAGGCTCTGGAAAATGCAATTTACTCATTATCAATTCTCCTTAACAAGTAATAACAATGGGTTAATTAGCATAAATATAAAAATAGGCAATAAAAAAGCCCGTATCAGAAAACCGAATGCGAGCTTTTGTTTTTTAGTGCGTCACATTTAACGCTGAATTCTGCCGCGAGAACCTTTAATAAAATTCTCAACCTGTTCGAGCGTTACCATTGTCGTATCGCCCGGCGTTGTCGTCAGCAATGCACCGTGTGCCCAGCCGAGCTTCACAGCATCTTCGTAGCTTCTGCCGGTAAGCAGGCCGTAGAATAACCCTGTCGCGAAACCATCGCCGCCACCGACACGGTCATAAACATTTAATTCACAAGTCGGCGCCTGATAAACCTTGCCATCTATCCACGCAACAGAACTCCACGTATGATGGTTTGTGTTATGTTCTTCGCGAAGCGTCGTCGCGACCGCTTTTACGTTCGGGAACTGCTTTACAACTTCATCGATAACAGCAACGAAGACTGACGAGTCAAGTTTTGACTGTTTAACCACATCAGGGCCTTTAACGCCAAGACCATCCTGCATATCCGATTCGTTGCCGACGAGTACGTCAACATTTTCCACGATTCTACGCAGAACATTTTGAGCTTTTTCCTGCCCGCCGCGGAATTTCCACAGTTTTGCGCGATAATTAATATCGAAACTTGTAACAGCGCCTTTTGACTTGGCATATTTCATCGCGTCAATAATGAATTCTGAAGTTGTATCTGAAAGAGCAGCGAAAATCCCGCCGCTGTGCAGCCAGCGAACACCGCCGGCGAAAATTTCGTCCCAATTCAAATCGCCCGGCTTGAGCATTGCCGCTGCTTCGATTGCGCGATTGTAATCAACCTCCGGAGTGCGAACGCCGTAAGCTCTGTCGCTGTAAACCAGCGCCATATTCGGCCCCTGCACGCCGTCACGCTCGAACCATTTATAAAACGGACGAACGCCCATTGCCTTAACGCGTTCCTGTATCAATCTGCCGAGACGATACTTTACCATAGCGGTCGCGATGCCGGTGTTCATCTCGAAACAGTCCGACAAGTTTGCGGCTACATTAAATTCTCCGCCGCTGACGTGTGCCTGGAAAGTCGTCGCTTTGTGGAATGGAATCATTCCGGGGTCGAGCCTGACAACCAACGCGCCTAACGAAAGAAAATCGAGTGCGCCTTTTTGCGGTACAACTAATTTGCCCATACCAAACCTTCCTTTAAATCAATTTTGGATATTATAGTTTCTGCTTAAACAATATAAGTTGATGCGCTGGTTGAGCCGCCTCGGCCTGTCCAGTTTGTGTGGAAAAACTGGCCGCGAGGTTTATCAACTCTTTCGTAAGTATGAGCGCCGAAATAATCTCTTTGAGCCTGCAGCAGATTTGCCGGCAGTCTTTCGGAACGATAGCCGTCAAAATACGCCAGAGCTGTGCTAATCGTCGGCATTGGTATTCCCAAATCTACCGCCGCGCGAACAACCCTTCGCCATGAGAATTGCGATTTCTTAACTGCGCTCTTGAAGAATGGGTCGAGCAGCAGATTGGGCAGTTCTGGATTCTTTTTGAACGCGGCCTTAATTTTGCCGAGAAATGCCGAACGGATAATGCAGCCGCCCCGCCACATAAGAGCGATTCCGCCATAGTTTAGATTCCAGTTGTATTCTTTCGCCGCGGCTCTCATAAGCTGATAGCCCTGTGCGTAACTGACAATTTTTGATGCGTAAAGTGCTTTGCGTAAATCGTCAATCATTTTCGCCTTGTCGCCTTTGAAAGGCTTGTTCGGACCGCCAAGAATTTTTGACGCTTCAACACGTTCTTCTTTTATCGCGGACAGACATCTTGCGAAAACCGCTTCGCCAATCAGTGTCAGCGGCTGGCCTGCGTCGAGAGCTGCGATTGCGGTCCATTTGCCAGTGCCTTTTTGGCCTGCGGTGTCGAGAATTAAATCTATAACAGCGTTGTTCTGTTCGTCTTTGTATCCGAGAATATCTCTTGTAATTTCAATCAGGTAAGAATCAAGTTCGCCTTTGTTCCACTCGGTGAAGACTTCGTGCATTTCCTCGTTTGACATACCAAGTCCCTGCTTCATCATCTGGTATGTTTCGCAAATCATCTGCATATCGCCGTATTCGATACCGTTATGAACCATCTTTACGAAATGGCCTGCGCCGTTTTCGCCGACCCAGTCACAGCACGGTTCGCCGTCTTCAGTATGAGCTGAAATTTTCTGGAAAATCGGCTTCACAGCAGGCCAGGCGGCAGGTGAACCGCCGGGCATAATTGATGGGCCTTTCAGAGCGCCTTCTTCGCCGCCGGAGACGCCGGTGCCGATGTAAAGTTTGCCTTTGCTTTCAACATATTTTGTCCTGCGTGTAGTGTCAGGAAAATGACTGTTTCCGCCGTCTATAATGATGTCGCCGTTTTCGAGGTGCGGCAGAACCAATTCGATGAAATCATCGACAGCCTGTCCGGCCTTTACCATCAGCATAACTTTGCGAGGCGTTTTTAGGTTTGCGCAAAACTCTTCGATTGAATGACATCCGATTATGTTTTTGCCTTTCGCCCTGCCGTTCATAAAATCGTCAACTTTGGAAACCGTACGATTAAAACAAGCAACAGTGAATCCCTTGCTTTCCATATTCAAAATCAGGTTTTCACCCATTACCGCAAGACCAATTAAACCAATATCCGCTTGTGACATTTTGCATTACTCCTTATTTATTGATTAAATCTGTTTTTATATGCCCAAAGGCCCATACCCGGATTGGATATGAAAAATATTTTTTCGCCGTCAGGCATTGTATTGTAACCATTTTGAAGATTCGCTGGGTTATACCTGTCCAGCATTTCATTTAAATCTGCATATTCGAAATTTACCGACTCAACTTCTTTTCTCGTCAGCTTGCCGGGGCAGTATGTTATCTTAAATCTGCCTTCGCTTGAGCCGTGAATGAGATGCGCCGCTGCGCTTAAGTTTGCTTTTAAATCGTCGTTATTCTTAACAGCCGCCAGTACTTTTTCCGTGCCGACATAGCCGTACTTCCTGATAAGCACGTCAATTTGTTTGTCTTCGCCGAATTCCTTTACGCCCGGCGCAAGCACAACTAATTGGCCGTTGTCAGCCATCGCCATTCGCGTTCTGTAAATGCTTTTATTGCCCAGCCAGGTGCTTTTATATTCGTGCGGGTCGAGATAGACCACGGCTTTTTTAATCGGCTCATCAAGCATTATGAAATTGACTTTTAACGAAAGTTCAGCCGCCCGATTGAAACATTCAATATCATCGCCGATGAATAATCCCCTTGTCTGCAATTTTCTTTGTGCGTCGGGAGCAAGAACCGTCTGAACGTAAACTATCGGCAGATGCTTTGAGAAATTATCCGATGCGTAATTGAAAACTTTTCGCACAGGATTGTCCGCCCTGCCCATAATCTTTTCCATATTACAGACTGCGCCGATGAAGTGACTTTTGTTAATGCCTTCCTGACCGCCGGTGCCGACAAAAATATTTTTGTTATAATTCGCCATTCCCGCGACTTCGTGCGGCACAACCTGCCCAACAGACAAAATCAAATCAAAACCGCCCTCGACAAGAAGTTTATTTACCTGCGCAGGCCATTCATAATCGAGTTTGCCATCCGTTACTTTTTTAACAAACTCACCCGGCACATTTCCAAGCGTAACAATATCTGTTCGCCAGTTATGTTTCCTGAAAAGATTCACAGGCGTCTGACCGTACATCGTTTTGATTTCTTCTTCGGTCATAGGCACGTGCGTACCGAGTGCCGGCAGAATATCTGTCAGCTTGTCGCCGTAATATTGATAAGCCATATATGTAAGCTCGCCTGCTCGCGAATACATTCGCGTTATATCCGGCCCAAGAACCAATACTTTTTTTCTTGCTCCGATTTTATCTAACGCAGAAAAAAGATTTGCCTTAAGGTCTTCTGCCGCCAGACTGGCTTGCGGGTTTCCTGTACTGCAAAATAACATAAAATATCGTAAATCCTTATTAAATAATCATTTATCTAACATTGAAATTGGTTCATTTTTTGTACCAATATTTTATAGCATATAAACCGGCACATTTCAAGTGTTTTTAAATCTTTACAAAAACAAAAAAAACGTTATATATAGAGTGTAATGGAAGTGACGGATTTTGTTTGGATATATCAATTTTCAATATTAAATCTTCAATCTTCAATTAGTTTCGCCGGTGTAGCTCAACGGTAGAGCGCGGCTTTCGTAAAGCCGAGGTTTTGGGTTCGAATCCCACCATCGGCTTTTTGTTGGCCACAGAGCTCACAGAGAACACAGAGATAAAAATAATGAATATGTAGGGTGGGCTTTAGCCCACGCGGATAAAAAATGATAAGCGACACACCACAAGAAGTTCTTGAAATCCAGTATGAGCTTTACCGCAAAATGAGTCCTGCGGAAAAATTCAGGATTGTTTGCGACGCTTACGATTTTGGCCAGTCGCTTGCAAAAGCGGGAATCAGAATGAGATATCCCAATGCGACAGAGAAGGAAGTTAAACAAATCTGGGCAAAAGAACATTTGGGTGAGGAACTTTACGACAGAGTTTATGGAAAAACAGATGAGCACACCACAACAAGCCGAAGTTCTTAAAATTCTCGCAGACATATTTGACGAGCTGAATATAAAATATGCGATTGGAGGCTCTGTCGCAAGTTCGATATTTGGTACGCCTCGTTTTACGCAGGATGCGGATATTACCGTACAACTTTCCATACCAGCTGCTGAATCGCTTTATGAAAAAGTAAGCGGTCATTTTTATATCAGTAAAGAAGCTATGTATCAGGCTGTAAATTCAAAAAGCAGCTTTAATATAATACATCTTGATGCGGTTTTTAAGATAGACATATTTATTCCAAATAGTGAATTTGAAAACACCCTTATTGCACGAAGTCATAAGAATAAGATAGATGAATCTATTGCGAAAGAATTTTCATTAGTATCGCCTGAAGATGTTATCCTCTTAAAGCTTAAATGGTATAAAATGGCGGATTGCGCTTCAGACCGACAATGGTCGGATGTCAAAGGCGTTTTATCTGTACAAAAGAATAAGATTGACTATGACTATCTAAAAATATGGGCAAATAAGTTAGGGCTTGCCAACCTTCTTGAAAAGGCAATATCAGAAGTTAAAACTAAGAGATAATAAATGAACGCAACCGATAAAGCACTGGCACTTCAAAAAGAAGGTTTCTCATGTTCACAGGCTGTATTGGCGGCGTTTTGCAACCAGTTCGGCGTTGATAAAAATATCGCACTCAAAATCGGCAGTTCATTCGGCGGCGGGATGCACCTGAACCAAACCTGCGGCGCAGTTACAGGCGCGTTAATGGTTATCGGATTAAAGCACGGCAGAATTAAAGCTGACGATATTGCCGCGAAAATGAAAAATATAGAAGTTGCGACCAAGTTCGCCAAAAAATTTAAAGAACGTCATAAAACATTAAGCTGTGCAGAATTATTAGGCTGCGATATCAGCACACCGGCGGGCTTGCAAAAGGCTAAAGACAATAATCTTATCAAACAATTCTGCCCGGACTATGTAAAATCAGCCTGCGAAATCCTCGAAGAATTGCTTTAGCGAAAACTAATTCGTCAAACCCGCGATGGCCGCGCCAATCAACGTAGCGTTATCGACATTGATAATGTCATAAGAAATCCCGCACTGATTTTCCAGATACTGTTTCAAATAATATTCCGTTCTGCTCTTGAGGCCTTTAAGATGATAGAACGTAGTGCCTTCGGCTACAATGCAGAGCGGTTTATCGGGGCTTGTAGTGCAAGCTGATTTTACCGCCACAGCCGAAATATTTATGGCCGACAGTTTCGCTGCTCGTTCAATTATGCTGTCGCAAATATAATAAACCAATTGCATATCGCCGCCTTGTCCTTTTTTGCAGATACTCGCGAGTCTGTTATAGCCGTAAGGATAATACATAAACTCGTTTATTTCTATCGTGCCGAGATTTTTCAGGTTCGCAATTTCGTCCGCTGTGTTTTTAGAGAATAAACCGTCATTTGCCGCGATTTGTAATGTTAAAAGACAGAGTGCACCAAGATAAGCGCCGGAAATAAATTTCTCAAACACGTGCACGCCGGGATTACTTGTCGATTTATCAAACGCCGTGTCAATTTCTCCCAACTGAAATTTGCCGAAACCGCCGGACTCGCAGTTAATAATCTGGCTGTCGGACAGTTCAAGGTCGCTGCGTTTTTTTATGTTGCCGTTCTTTTCGATATAACAGCAATTCGTTCCCGTACCGAGAATAAAACCAATGTAACCGCTGAACATTCTGTTTTTGTAGTTCACTCCGCTAAGCAGCGATGCGACGGTATCATTCAAAATGATAGCCTGTTTGTCAGGAGACAAACCGATTCGCTGCAGGCCGCAATTCAAATTCTGGCCAATTGTCTGACCGAGCACCTGTTTAATCTTTATCTCTTTGGCGAAGCGCAGAAGTTTCCCGTCTTTGGTTGGCAGAATTTCTGTGGGATAGGAAAAGCAAAATCCTATTTTTGCTGATATATTAATGATATCCCTGATATAATACGCCATAGTATCGAAAAATTCTTCTTTGGTAACTTCTTTCTCGACGCCCGGCATTATGTGTTTTTGCAGGTTTTCAATAATTGGCTCTTTCTTTTCATTAAAACTGACTGAAGCACAACGAAAATTCGTGCCGCCTGCGTCTATAACTATAACAGACTTATCAACGGGAATATCATTTTTAACTTCGATAAAAGTCGGAATCATATCGAGTGAACTTTTTTGGCCTTCCAACCCTTTCTGCATTTCATCGATAAATACTTTTACATTTTCATCGATATCAATGTCCTGATGAGCCATCTGATATTTTTTAAGAAACGCCAACGCTGTTTTTTTTGTCTCGTTCATTATTTTTTGTATCCTTCCGGATTTCTGCTGTGCCATAACCAGGCGGTTTCGACAATTTTTTCAAGCTGCGGATATTTTACCCGCCAGCCGAGCACACTTTTAGCTTTTGAAGCATTGGCGGTCAGCACGGCCGGGTCGCCTGCCCTGCGTGCAACTTCGGTAACTTTTACGTTTTTGCCTGAAACTTTTTTTACTGTTTCGATAACTTCACGAACTGAATAACCTTTGCCGTTGCCGAGGTTGAAAACGAGTTCGGAATTGTTTTCGAGTTTTTCAAGTGCCAGAAGATGAGCCGTGCACAAATCTTCGATATGAATATAATCTCTTACGCACGTGCCGTCCGGCGTGGGATAATCTGTGCCGAAAACCTTTATGTCTTCGCGTTTGCCCATAGCGGCCGCTATAACAAGCGGAATCAGGTGAGATTCAGGTTTGTGGTCTTCGCCGAGTGTACCGTTTCCACCTGCGCCGCAGGCGTTGAAATACCGCAGAGCCGCGTAATTTAATCTTCCGGTCAAACTCTGGAAATGACACATACGCTCAACCGCCCATTTAGATTCGCCGTAAGGATTAATCGGCTCCTTTTGCAGGTCTTCGGTGATTGGCACCGTTTTTGGCATTCCGTAAGTCGCGGCTGTGCTGCTGAATACGAATTTTTTAACACCGACTTTTTCCATCGCCGCCAAAAGCATACACGTGTTTGAAAAATTATTGCGATAATACTCAAGCGGCGCAGCACACGATTCGCCTACTTCGATAAAAGCCGCGAAGTGCATCACCGCGTCGATTTTTTTGTCTTTTAAAACTTTTGTAAGTAAATCGAAATCCGCCAGGTCGCCGACGATAAGCTCTGCGTTTTTAACCGCGTCTCTATGTCCCTTGCTTAAATTATCGAAAACAATCGGATTATGTCCGCTTGCTCCGAGCAGCGCCGTCATATTGCTGCCGATGTATCCGGCTCCTCCGCAGACTAAAACATTCATATCTTCTTCTTGCCTTTCACTAATGATGTTGCGATTTGTTTATCAATGCGTTTAAGAATAACCGACTCAAGACCATAGTCTCTGCCGATATCTATCCAATCCATTTTCTCCCGCTGCTCTTCGTTGATTGCCAAATTCTGCTCGGTATCTCCACTGCTTGAGAACATAGAGTAAACTCTGCCGGCACTATCGATATCCTTTTCCGGAATAGAGAGCCTCTCGACTTTTACCTTGCAAACGATACATATTTCGCCCTGCTTGCCGGTAAAACCCAATTCGGCGGTTCGCTGAATGCTGTGGAGACTTGCCATAGCGGTATTGTAGCCGCCAACGTTGTCTTTCCGCCATAATTCAAAAAATTGCGCGCCCGACATCGGCCTTGTCGTCATAATCGCAAGATTGGCGTCGGCCTTGTCGATTACAAAGTTCATTCTGACAAGAGCCTGTTCTGACGCCTTCATCGCGGTATCGAGGTCTATACCTGACAGGCATTTAGGTTCGGGAGCAGCCTGATATTTTTGTGCGCATCCGTGTAGCAAAACAACAGCCGCCAACATAAGTAGAACCAAGCATGATTTTCGCATATTACAATCCTTTTAAATAAACGGTGGATTATAAACGGTATATGCCTTTCTCTCAAGCCGAAATTATTAAGGTTAAAGGTACAATTTTGACGAATAAAGCCTATCGCAATGAAACATTTGACGGTTTTTTACATACGAAACCTTGTTTATGGGACTTTTACAGGATTATGTCAACACAGGTACAAAATTTAAACGCTAAACTCGATGAGCAGTCATTTGGCAAGATAATACAGGCTTTTTTGAACTATATGACTGTCGAGGCCGGCCTGTGCAGCAATACCATTCTTGGTTATGGCCGGGATTTGCGGGATTTTGCGATTTTTTGCGATTCCAAAGATATCCAACACCCCGACGCAATCGTTACGAACAATCTATACGATTATTCAAAAAAACTCGCAAAACAAGGCAAGGCTGAAGCGTCTATAAACCGAGCGGTGGTTGCGATAAAGATGTTTCTGCGTTTTTGCATGTTGACAGGTCGTGTAAAAGATGATTTGACAATATTTATGGAAAGTCCGAAACTCTGGCAGAGACTGCCGGTGATATGCAGCAAAGACCAGGTCGGGAAATTAATGGATAGTCCGGACGAAAAAGAACCATATCATCATCGCGATCATGCCCTGCTGGAATTGCTTTACGCAACTGGCACAAGAGCCAGTGAAGTCGCGGGTCTGAAAATCGGCGATGTAAATTTGAAAATCGGATACATACGATGCCTCGGCAAAGGGAACAAAGAGCGAATTGTACCTCTGAATAAATCTGCCGCCCACGCAATAGAAGAATACCTTACGGAATTACGTCCAAAACTCGAAAAGCCAATGAGCAAGGATTCGCTTTTTCTCTCACGAACAGGGAGAGCTTTGAGCAGAATTGAACTTTGGCGAATTGTGAAAAAATACGCACGCCTTTCCGGTTTGTCTCGTCAAATGACAACGCATACGCTGCGTCATTGCTTTGCGACGCATCTTTTAAGCGGCGGCGCAGACCTGCGAAGCGTTCAGGAAATGCTTGGCCATGTCGATATCGCCACTACACAGATTTATACGCACGTTGATCAGGACAGACTGCGGAGTATCCATAAAAAATTCCACCCGCGCGGATAACTAAAATTAAAATTTCAAAATAAAAATGTAAAATTATGGATTCGCCAGCGGAGATGTATTTTTTCTTCCCAGCGAAAACCACACTGCAATCTGAATAATCCCTGCCGCTGCGACAATTATGCAGCCGAATACATACGGCCAGTGTCTTCCGAAATGGTCGCTGATTATTCCGCCGAGAATGGAGCCGCCTGCGTAACCTGCGCCGATAATGGTTTCGTGAATCGCCATTTTGCCGGAGCGGTTTCTTCCGCCCGCAACGCCGTAATATTGGTGCGAACTGTAAATGGCAGCATAAGTAATGCCCGCAAGTCCTGACGCCAGAAGCTGAATAAAAACATTTCGTGAAAAAATAATCATCAGCAGGCTAATCACAATAAGCAGTTGTGAAACTGCATAAAAGCCTTTTTTGTAGTGCCACCAGTGGCTCCTGCCCATCAGGAAAAACACAACAACATTGAGCAGACACATCATCGAGACCGACCAGCCGTAAATCGACTCGCCGAATCCCAGTTCATATTTATAAAGAATGCCAAGCTGACTTCGATATATTCCGACACAGGTGTACATTGTCAGAAGCGCAACTCTTGAGACCCAAACAAACTGCATATTGAGAGGATTGAGCTGTTCGATAATTACATCGCCTGTTTTGCTGATTCTATTTTTGCCTCTTGGCGACGGCTTTGTCAGAAAATATACCGATGCAAGTCCGCCGAACATCATCACAAATGCCCCTGCAATCGGCATAAGATAATTCACTTCCATCAAATAACCGCCGACAATCGGCAGCAGCATATTCGCCATTCCCCACGTTACGTTGTACAGGCCGAACCTTTTAGTAAGCTCCGCGCCTTCGTGTCCTTTTGAAATCCAGCCCATTATCACCGGCCAGTAAAAAGCAGTGATAATTCCAATCATTGACATCAGAAAGACAAGCTGTGTTACCGGCCCGACAAATAATTTGCAGCTGAACCAGACGACCGCAAAAATTCCGCTCGTCACGAATATCTGCCCAATTGAACCGATTATAAGCACTTTCTTCGGCCGCAGCCGGTGAGCGATTACACCTGCCCAAATGCAGAAGAAAACGTACACAGCCATCTGTGCCATAAAACAAAGCCCAACATCAGTATCGCTGCCGTGCAGAGACTTGACAATAAAAGGCATGGCAACCCAAATAAGCTGCTGGCAGGAACTCATAAAGAATGCCGCCAGGCACAGACACAGAAAATTCTTATCTTTGAACAGTTGACGCATTTATTTTATTTTCTCAAAAGGTCGATGAGCCAAAAAACAAGTGTGAGTACTATTGATATGACAATACAAGAGGTTATTGGAAAATAAAATTTCCAGTTTTTCCCGCCCATTTCGATATCGCCCGGCAGTCGAAACATTCCCATTTTGCCCAGCACAAAAAACGTGATGCCAGCTAAAATCAGAACCGCACCGGTAAAGATTAGTATTTTCGCGATATTTTCAGGGAAATTTCCCATAACGTTTTAGCCTTTGTTACTCCATCCAGCTTTCGCCGATGGTTGCATCGACTTTCAGCGGCACATTAAGTTTTATCGCGCCGGTCATTTCATCGCTGAAAATTTTCGCGTACTTTTCCGCTTTGCCGCTGTCGGACTCAAAAACTAATTCGTCGTGAATTTGCAGAATCATTTTTGCTGAAAGCTCTTCCTGCTCTATTCGTTTTTGAATTGTAATCATCGCGATTTTTATCAAGTCCGCAGCAGAACCCTGCACGAGCGTATTAATTACAAGCCGTTGGGCCTGCGAAAGCACATTGCCGTTCTTACTGTCAAGACCTGAAATTGTTCGCCTGCGTCCGCAAATTGTTTCCGCGTAACCTGTTTTTTGGGCGGTTTCAATCGCTTCTTTCTTAAACTGCTGAATAGAGCTGTATTTTGCGAAGTACTCGTCGATGAATTTTTTCGCTTCGCCGACGTTCATTCCTGTCGTCTTGCTTAGCCCGAAAGCACCCTGTCCGTAAATCAACCCGAAATTGACCGCCTTGCACCGCGACCGCATTTCAGATGTTACATCATTGATATCGACATTATAAATCTGTGAAGCGACGAAACTGTGAATGTCCATATCGTTTGCGAACGCTTTTTTAAGCTCGGCGTCATTGCTGAAATGCGCGACCATTCTCAACTCAATCTGCGAATAGTCCAGACTGATAATCTTGTCGCCTTTGTTGCCAGGTATAAACGCGCTGCGAATCTTTTTGCCGATTTCCGTCCTGATTGGAATATTCTGCAGATTCGGGTCGGACGAACTCAACCGGCCTGTGGCGGTTATCATCTGGTTGAAACTTGCATGTACTCTGCCGGTACGCGGATTTATGAGTGAGCCGAGTTTGTCGGTGTATGTATTTTTGAGTTTGCTTAACTGGCGATACTGAATAATCTCCGCAATAATCGGATGTTCGCCGGAAAGCTCATCAAGCACATCTGCATCTGTACTGAAACCTGTTTTGCCCTGCTTTGGCGGATTCAGGCCAAGACCATTGAAAAGCACATCCGCAAGCTGTTTTGGCGAATCAACGTTAAACTTTCTGCCGGCAAGTTTATAAATTTCTTCGCCTGCCTGCTCCAATTGACTGTCGATTTCATAAGATAAATTTTTCAGAATCGAGGTGTCAAGTTTAACGCCATTGAGTTCTATTTTTGTAAGAACATCGACCAGCGGCATTTCAATTTCTTCGAAAAGTTTTTTTAATGTTGGCTCATCATTGAGTTTACTGTTGAGATACTGATAAAGCTGAAAAGTTATATCCGCGTCTTCACTGGAATAATCGCACGCTGTGGCGGCATCAACAATATCGAAGGTAAGCTGATTCTTGCCCTTGCCGATAAGGTCTGAAATAGGCACAGGCTGATAATGCAAAAAGTCCATCGCCATATTATCCATCGAATGGCTTCTTCGCTCGGCGTCGAGAATATATGACGCCAACATTGTATCGAACGCAAGCCCTTTCAACGACATATTGGAATTGTGCAGCACAATCATATCGTATTTAGCGTTTTGACAGACTTTTTTGATTTTTTCGTCCGCCAATATCGGCGCGAGTTTTTTCTGCACAACCGACAGGCCAAGCTGCTTTGACATCATCGGCCCTTTTACCGCGATATAGTAACCGCTGTGAGGCTGCCACGAAAAACTCATTCCGACAAGTTCCGCCCTGTGCGCAGAGACAGATGTGGTTTCGGTATCAACGGCAAAAATCTTTTGCATTTTCAGTTCATCGGCAAATTCGTCGAGCTTTTCAGGTGTATCTATTAAATGATAATTGTGCTTGACCGTTTTTATTGTGTTATATTCGCCGGATGATGATGGTGCCGGCGTTTCTTCCTGTGAATCAAAAAGTGAACCTGCTGCCTGTGCGGGTCTTTCAGCGGGCTTTAAATTCAACTGCGTTATAAGTCTGTTAAACCCAAGTTCCATGAAAATTGCCGACAGTTTCGCTTCGTCAAATTTTCCCACCGTGAATTTTTCTTTGTCGATTTCAATCGGCATCCGGCAATTGATTGTTACAAGCTGTTTACTCAAAAACGCCAGTTCTTTAGAGTTTCGCAGATTATCGCCTCGCTTGCTTTTGATTTCGTCGGCGTGTTCGTATAATTTTTCGAGCGAACCGTATTTAATTATCCAGTCGATTGCCGTTTTAGGGCCGACATCCGGCACTCCCGGCACGTTATCCGCTTTATCGCCCTGCAAGGCCAGCACATCGATAAACTGTTCAGGCTCAAGTCCTGTTTCTTTTTTGAATGCCGCCGCATCTGTAACCGCATCGCTTCTTGCGTCATAAAGCCGAACGCCCTTATTGGCCAGCAGTTGGTTCATATCCTTGTCTTTAGAACAGATGTAAACATCCATTCCCTGCTCGGCGCCTTTTGCGGCAAGCGTACCTATTATATCGTCGGCCTCGAAAGTGCTCTGCCGGACAATCGGAATATTCATCGCCTCGAGAATCTGCTCTATGCGTTTAATCTGCATCGGCATATCTTCAGGCATTGGCTGCCTGTGCGCTTTGTATGCCTTGTAAATCTCCGCACGGAAACTCGGCTCCTTTGAGTCCATCGCGACAACGAGCATATCAGGCTTTTTGTTCTCAAGCAGTTTGAGCAGAATAGTCGTGAAAATATAGACGGCCTTCGTCGGCTCGCCTTTTGGGCTGGTTAGCCTTTGATTCAACGGCGCGTAATATGCCGCATAAATATGTGAATGTCCGTCGATTATGTAAAGGTTTTTAGCCATTTTTAGTTCATTCTTTCGTATATTACCACTCTGTCCTCATACTTTTGCGTCGCGAAGTAGTGCTGACCTGGATATTCTCTGTTTTCGTTCATGGTATCAGGATAATCTATAACAACTCTTCGGTAATTTACAAAATTAATATTTTGAATTAAATACCGTTTGACTTCTATGTCCTTGCTGCAATTGGAGTATTTTCGCAGTATAACCCATTTGGCGTTTTTCGCCGGCTCAAGATTTTCTCCTGTAAGTCCGCCGACAACACGCATTTTCGTGTAGAATTTCACAGGCATATCACCATAATCAATCGCGACAGTATCGTTCGGCTCGCCGTGTTCGTTCAGATATTTGCAAATTCCTTCCATAGGCCCGTCAAAATCGTGCGTTATTTCATAAATATAATATCTGAATTGACCGGTCGCGATTACCGCAATAATCGCCGCTGCCGCCAAAAGACTGTGCACACCTGCGGCCATATCGATTATCAAAGCCATTAGAATTATAAGTATCGGAATCGACGGCGCCATATATCGGAAAAACGGGAAAGGACTGACGATTAAAATCGTGAGCATATTGAAAATTATAAAGAAAATCGGCAGCGATATTTTTTCAAGCATTGCGTGCTTATCGGCGAAGAAAGCCCCTGTTTTGATTCTCTTGAAAATCAGCAAACCGGCCGCAAGCAGCAATAGCCACGGCGGGAACACATAATGCACAATATCTGAAATCATCAATACGATTGACAGATAAAAAGGCATCACGTTTGTTCCATACGCGACAGCGAAATTTATCCCCGTCAGCCAGATAATCCACGGGCCATTGATGATTAAAACGGCTGCGATGACAATCAGCAAATCTTTTAGTCTGTTTCGACGAAAAATCATTGTGTGCAGAAGTGTCGTGCCGAATATGATGCCGATATTGATATGCTGACTGTGAAACAGCAGCGTTGCAGACAGAACAAGCATTAGGCGGGAATATTTTTTTTGCTCCAGAAACATCGCATAAGCATACAGTGAAAGCATTGAAAAAAATATCACCAGACTGTAATACCTGCATTGCCTGCACAGAATTAAAAATGCAACGCAAAACGTCAGCATCGTCGCACTAAGTAAGGCCTTTCGCTCTGAGCCCCACCACTTAAGCACAAAAAGATAAGTCAAATAAACCGATGCGATGCCGAACAACGCAAACGGCAGCCTGCTGGTAATCGTGGAAACACCGAAGACCGCGTAACATCCCGCGACTGTATAATAAGGCAGCCACATAAGCCTGTGCCAGATATAATTTTTGCCGTAGTCGCTGCCGAGTTCCTGCGAAAAGAAATTTTTGCCATCGTAGCCGCGAGGCACACCTTCGGTGAGAATTGTCTTGCTGACAAGCGCAGTCTCTGCTTCATCCTGCCATAGGTACTGATTGCCAAGATTGGCAATGAGAAAAAAAGCTCCACACATTATGGCAAGCAAAATTATATTGGCCGAAAAACGATTAATCATTATATATTATCCTGAAAAAAATCTTGCCTTATTATACTTAGTCAGGCAATTAAAGCAATTTGTTATCTTTTATTTGCTTGCGAAAATTAAATCTTCAATTATTATACAATTATGGATTTGATTTGTGCTAAAACAGAGCAAACAGACGTAAATTCCCGGCGAATCGTAATAGCTTTATGCGTAATCGGCGGATTGCGAATTTTATTTTTCTGCTTAATATTTCCTTTTTTCAATGCAATTGATGAAAAAGAACATTTCGATTTAATTTACAAATATTCAAGAGGATCTTTACCTGGCCATTATAAAAACTTCAGCAGCAAGACAATTCAGGATGCGGTTATTTACGGCAGTCCGGAATACTTATCTACGGATACGAACAGTTGTCGGCCTTTGTGGCGTCAAGAGGATTTTGTTAATTCTGATATATATGTTAAATTAATTGAAAAATATAAGAAAAAAATTAATTACGAAATTTCTTCACCTCCTGTTTATTATTTTTTAGCGGGAATGTGGTACAGGGCCGGTGAGATTCTCGGCATTTCTGACGCTATGCTTGTTTTCTGGACAAGGCTGATAAATGTACCGGTTTTTATGGCTTTGATTTGGTTTTCCTGGCGATTGGCACAAATATGCTTTTCCAATGTGCACCAGCAATTAGCCGTGCCGCTTTTACTTGCCTTCTTTCCGCAGGATGTTTTTTATACGCTTAGTTCCGATACATTGCCGCCGTTATTATTTGTTATTTTCTTTCTTATGGCGATCAGGATATATTTTGAAAATATGTCCCTGAAGTATCATTTTTTTGCAGGATTACTTGCCGCGGCATTGTTTTTGACCAGAATGCCAAATGCGGCGTTATTAATGCTCGTTTTGGTAATTATCATATTAAAAATAAAAAAGGAACGTACAAGTTTATGCTTTTTCCGCATTGGTATTCTTCTTTCCGCATTCCTGGTACCTGTTTCAATATGGATGATTCGCAATTATTTTGTCTTCGGAGATTTGGCTGGTATACGGTATAAGGCGAAATATTGGGGCTGGACACCAAAACCTTTCAACCAATTATGGAATCACCCTTTTTTTCTTGACGATGGTATAAGCCAATTTTTCACGTCATTAATTGAAACATTCTGGCGAGGCGAATTAGCCTGGCACTGGAATTGTATATCTTCGAACATCGCAGACCAATTCTATATAAAATCATCAATCATATTTACTGCCATTTTTCTCTTTATATATATTTATAATTACAAGAAAAATACTGCAACTTATCATATTGTTATGGGGTTAAGTTTTCTTGTGATTGCAGCAGCGATATTTCTACAGGCTTTTGCTTCGATATTATATGATTACCATAATTGCCTGTCGCCATCCAGAGATAGACCTTATTTTGTCGCCGGAAGAGTTATCTCTTCTGTATTGGTGCCATTCTTGCTGATTTACATAGATGGAATCTGGAAGTTATTCGGCAAGTTGGGCTCTAAAGCAGTAATGCTAATGATTGCTCTAATGGTTATCACGATAACCATATCAGAGTTTTGGCTCACGAGACATGTTTTCACAAGTCCGTATAATTGGTTTGCACTTTTCAGAACTTAATTTGCGTTTGCGTCTTTTGTTTCTGAAGATTTGCGCATTAACTCTTCGATTCTTTTGAGCCCGTCTTTTGCCGCCTGCAAATCCGGTACGAGCCACAGGGCTTCTTTATATCGCCGCTGCGATTCAGCGTATCTGCCTTCGTTAGTCAGAGCAATGGCCATATTGATGTTCGCGTTTATATACATATTCCGAAGCATCGGATAATCGAATCTCGACACATTTACATTTCGTTCATCGTTTACATCATCCGGCAGAGGCGGCAGCAGCTTTTCATACATTTTAATCGCCAGTTTCCAGTCGCCTTTGTAAAGGCTTATCTTGGCCAACTCGTAATACATCGACGCGTTATCCGGCGAAATCTCCAGCGATTTTTTCAACATATCTTCGGCTACATCATACTCACCCTGCTTTCCCATCGCCACGCCGAGAAATCCATACGCCCACCAGTTTTTGTCCACCACATCTATCGCGTGCGAATATAGCGTATAATTATTCTGCCAAAACATATTTTGGATATAAGTTTTAATGCCGAGCGAAAAAAGCAGCAGCCCTGCGAATACTCCGTAAAATAGTTTTCGCGAGTTTATTTTTGCAGGCACATCGCAGACCAACCACGTAATTGCGATAAACAAACCGATGTAAGGAATATAAGTGTATCGGTCAGCGTGCGACTGCATACCAACCTGAAACAAACCGATAACAGGAACAAGCGTCCCCATAAACCACAGCCAACCGATTGCAAGATATGGTTTGCTGCGAATTTTCTGCAGAGCAAAAATCGTTACAACCGCCAGAATCAATATCGCAGTAACCGTATGAGCCGGCGAGATAGTCCCTTTTGGGTGCGGATAAAATATCGCCAGATTAAACGGCCAAAACATT
Organism: Planctomycetaceae bacterium; assembly: GCA_021371795.1. NCBI lineage: Bacteria > Pseudomonadati > Planctomycetota > Planctomycetia > Planctomycetales > Planctomycetaceae > Planctomycetaceae bacterium. The sequence continues at coordinate 337,154 of JAJFVK010000019.1, forward strand.
TTTTCTATATATATTACATAAGAAGCGATGGCGTTTTCCAGCCGCCAGGTAAAAGGATAACGCATCATATCCTTTACTATACCCATCTGACGCTGAACCAAAAATGTAACAATACTCAAAATTCCCGAAAGTGCGAAAAATGGAATCTTTTCCGCAATAAGCAGTTTTAACTTTACATTCTTTAATCTTTGCAGCGGCCAATAATCCAGCAGCAGCAAAACGCACGGCAGTGTTACAAGCATCGGTTTTGAAAGCAATCCAAGCGTAAATGTAATGAGCGTTAAAACATAATATCTTTTAGATTTGTTCTGTACATAATGCCAATAAGCCAGCATTGTCAGTAACCAGAAGAAAGCACTCAAAACATCTTTTCTTTCGCTTGCCCAGGCAACTGATTCGACGTGCATCGGATGCAGCGCAAAAAGTGCCGCGACAAATGCGCTCGCCCATATTCGTTTTGTCATACTGCTCAAGACAAAGAATAGCAGAGCAGTGTTGGCCAGATGGAAAACAAGATTAGTTAAATGATGTCCGCCCGGATGCAGCTTATAAAGTTGGCAATCCAGCATGTGTGAAATAGAAGTCAGCGGATGGTAATTATTGGAGTGAATATTCGTAAACGCCCACACGATGTTGTTTATATTCAGGCCTGAAGTTATATGCGGATTGTCATAGATATACGAATCGTCGTCGAAACTGACAAAACTGTTATGAAGTATCGGTTCGTAAACGGCAAATGTGATAATCGCCAGTACGATGTAAATTAAATAGATGCGGTATTTTGTTTCCATCATAATTTAAAATCTATCCCGTAAGGGACACCTTAATTTTGCATTTTAAATTTTGACTTTTAATTTTCATTAAAGAAAAGCCCCTTTGACACCGCTCTTACGCAAGTTATCAAGGGGCTTTGTTTTTTTTGACTAATCGGTACTAATCGAGTTTCATTGACATCAGGAACTCGGCATTCGTCTTGCATTTGGCCAGTCTGCTCTTTAGCAGTTCGACCGCTTCGACAGGATTAAGTTCGCTCAATACGCGTCTCAATCTGTAAATCAGCTCAAGTTCTTTCTGGTCGAGCAGCAGTTCTTCGCGTCTCGTACCGCTCTTACTGATATCGATTGCAGGCCATACGCGTCGTTCGACAAGTCTTCTGTCTAAATGCAATTCCATATTGCCTGTCGCTTTGAACTCTTCGAAAATAACTTCGTCCATTTTCGAACCTGTGTCGACAAGAGCCGTTGCAAAAATCGAAAGTGAACCGCCTTCTTCAATATTTCTTGCAGCACCGAAGAACTTTTTCGGCATTTGCATCGCGTTGGCGTCAACACCACCAGTCAGAATCTTGCCTGAATGCGGCACTTCAGTATTATATGCTCTTGCAAGCCTTGTAATCGAGTCAAGCAGAATCACAACATCCTGGCCGTATTCGACCATACGTTTGGCCTTTTCGATAACCATTTCCGCAACTTGGCAGTGTCTTGATGCAGGCTCATCGAATGTCGAACTAATAACTTCAACATCGCGAGCGACTTTGCGTTCCATTTCCGTTACTTCTTCAGGACGCTCATCAATAAGCAGAACGATTAATTTTACTTCAGGATTATTTGTGCTGATGGAGTTTGCGATTTTCTGCATCAACACGGTTTTACCAGTACGCGGCGGAGCTACGATAAGACCACGCTGGCCCTTACCGACCGGCGTTACCATATCGATAATACGCATATTCAGTTCGTCACTGCGAGTTTCAAGGTAAAAACGCTTCTCTGGATGCAGCGGCGTCAAATCGCTGAAGTTCACCTTCTCAACGAGCTTGTCCGGCTCTTCAAAGTTAATCGCTTCAACGCGAAGAAGCGCGAAATATTTTTCCGAATCCTTTGGCGGACGAATCTGGCCGCTTACAACAGCGCCTGTTCGCAAGCCGAAACGTTTAATCTGTGACGGCGATACATAAATATCGTCAGGACTTGAAAGATAATTGTACTCTGTATTACGGAGGAAGCCATAGCCATCGGGCAGAACTTCGAGAACGCCTTCGCCGTACATCAAACCGTTCGACTGGATTCTCTCTTTCAGGATTTTGAAAATCAACTCCTGCTTCTTCATTCCTGTATATTCATTAACGCCTTCACGTTTGCAAACTTCATGAAGTTCAGATACTGTCATTTTCTGCAGGTCTGTTATGTGAAGATTGCCGCGTTTGATGCGTTCGTATTTTGCATGGGTAGATTCGTAATCACTCTTCTCCTGGTCGCTCTGGCTCTGATTGCTTTGACCGTTTGCGACGGCCGGAGTCTGTGGTTGCGTTGTCTGTGGCTGAGAAGGAGCAGGAGCTTGCGGCTGTGTCTGCTGCGCCGCCTGCGGCTGAACCGAGGGTTCTTCCTGCGGCACCGGAGGTGCGTCAACTGTCTGCTTTGCAGATTCTACCGGTTGAGACTCTGCATCGTTCCTCTTCGTATATTTACGTCTGCGTGGATTTCTGTCATCTGGTTTTTCCGATTTGGCCATTTTAGCTCCTTCCTAAAATTTTTGACCTTTTAAATTCGACTAAAATTTTAGAATTTTGTGTATAAATAAATTTTCTTTGGCAAAACTTTACGATTTAGAACAACCTGTCAACATAGACGGTCGATGCGATTTGCCTTTAACCTATGTAATTATACCAATTGGTATTATTACTCGCGCGTTGCGAGATTTGCCAACTTCTTTGCCGGCTTCGCCTTACCCGCGGAGAACAACACGAATAATTAACATCCATAGTAGTACGTGAATACCCGCCGATGTACTATAATACAAAAAAACGCTCATTCCTTGGAAATTAAAGCGGGAAAAATCTCGCTGATTTGTTTTGTCAGCTCCGAAAGGTCTTCGTTATTATTAACTATATAATGCGATATTTTTCGCTTCTTGTCCAGAGAAATTTGGAATTTTTCTCGTTTTTTTAACAAATTTTCGTCTAAATGGCCTCTTTTAGCCGCTCTTTTGAACCTTAATTGTTCATCACAAGCCACAAAGACGAGTTTATCACACCTGTTTTCCCATCCGACTTCTATAAGCAACGGAACATCCAATACTATCGCTTTTATCTTTTCATCCATCTGACATTTTTCGATAAGCGTTTCGGTAATTTGCATTACTCGCGGATGTATAATATTGTTTATCGTGCCGACAGCAGCAGGACTATTAAAAGCCGCTTCAGCCAGTTTGGTTTTATCTACGTTACCTGCCGAATCAAAAACCCCATCGCTGAAAGCCTCACGAATCTCTTTCTTGACATCATCGGCTAAAAGCAGGTCTTTTGCTATCCTGTCGGCGTCTATAACAGCACAGCCCAATGTCTCAAATTGCTTTGCAACAGTGCTTTTACCAGACGAAATACCGCCGAGTATTCCTATTATTGGTTTTTTATCCATAGTGAAATTAGGTGAAGTTCTGTGTAGGGGCGAACTTATATGTCCGCCCAAATGCCCAGGAGAGGATTTGAACCTCTATGAGCCGAAGCTCGCTAGCCCCTCAAGCTAGTGCGTCTGCCAGTTCCGCCACCTGGGCAATAGACGAATAATAATACGAAAAAAATCCCGTTTGGCAAGCTAAAATTTGGTATAAATTTAAACTTGTATTTTGATATATTTGTGTCTAAATTCACATTGGGAGTTCAATATGAAAAAAATCTTAGTGGTATTCGTACTTTTGTTGGCTGCCGGATGTACGCCGCAGACCGATAGAATAACCCAAACATCGACCATAGACGCCTTACTGGCGGGTGCGTATGATGGTCAAATAGAATGCCGGCAATTGCTAAACTATGGCGATTTCGGGATTGGAACATTCGACAGGCTTGATGGCGAAATGGCGGTTTTGGACGGCAAAATTTACCAGATTAAATCCGATGGCAAAGTTTACATCCCCGCCATTTCGGCCAAGACGCCGTTTGCGTCAGTGTGTGAATTCAAAACAGATTCGCAATTTAATTTAAAATCAGGAAATTTCAAAACTGCCGAGTCGATGATTGACGAAAATTTTCCAAATCAGAATCAGTTTTTGGCCGTTAAAATTACCGGAACATTCAAATATATGAAAACCCGCAGCGTACCGGCTCAAAACAAACCGTATCCGCCGCTTGTGGAAGTCGCCAAAACGCAGCCGGTGTTTGAGATGAACGATGTTGCCGGAACAATAGTCGGATTCAGGTCGCCGCCGTTTGTCAAAGGAATTAACGTCAGCGGTTATCATTTTCATTTTTTGAGCAAAGATTTTACACAAGGCGGCCATATCCTCGACTTTGAAATCGCCGACGGCAAATGTCAAATTGACAAGTGCAATGAATTGCTTTTGATTCTGCCAGAAGATGATGCCCTGCAAAACATCGATTTGTCAAAAGATAAATCACAGGAATTGCAAAAGGTTGAAAAATAAAAAACCGGCGAATTGTTTATCGCCGGTTGAAATCAATTGCTTATTGTTCGCCGCCTTCTGGGCCGTCCGGAGGTGGACCATCAGGACCGCCTGGCGGAGGACCGTTCGGGTCATCGCCACGATGTCGCTCACGTCCGCCCTGCCGACGCTGCATCTCTTTGTAAGATGTTACGGTTACCCATTTTTCGCCGTTTTGCTCTGCGACTGTGCCTTCAACAAAGACCCTCTTATTTGCTAACTTTGCAAGTTCAAGGCCTTTGGCGTCGAGTACAATGTTCCAACTGTTTCTTCTGTTCTCGATTTTAATCGCAGTAACAGTGCCGCTGTCATTGAGCGTAACCTGAACCATGCCTCTGACGGCGTTCGGGTCGAAATGCGGCCTTTGCGGCCTATTCGGGTCAGCCTGTGAAATGCTGACAAAAGCAAACCCGATAGCTGCAATCATTAAAAATAACGCAACTTTGTTTTTCATACTTAAACTCCTTAAATAAAATTCTGTTCTTGTTCTGTACGGTCTGCACATATAGACGCTTTGAAGAATTTAAATATTGCATAAATAAAAAAGCCGATGGGAAATTGCCATCGGCTTTAGTGCGCTTTTATATTTCAACAATTATTTTTGGGCACCTGGTGCGTTGGGGCGTCTGCGAATCTGATTAGGATCGGCAGGTCTTGCCCGTTTAATTTCCTGAATGGTTTCAACTGTCAGCCATTGTACACCATCTTTGGTCTCTTTTTTACCGGTAACTCTGACAAATTTATCTGCCATCGCTGCGAGTTCTTTGCCTTTTTCATCCAAAACAACGTTAAAATCGCCGTTTCTTCTGCCCTTTATTTTCACCGATGTTACAGCGCCATTGGCGTCTTGTGTTACTTCAACTTTTCCGACAATAGCATTCGGGTCAAAATGCGGCCTTTGAGGTCTTACAGGCTTGTTTGGCTCCGCCGCCTTGGCAAAGCCTGCAAATCCAAGTAATATGGCAACCATTACAGACATAATAATCGTTTTTTTCATTTTTTTCTTCCTTTACTAAATTACCTATTTTAATTTTTCATTATTCATTAATAACATTTATAGTACATCGTCAACTTACACCTTTTTTCTATAACTAATCTGGCGTTTCGTCAATCCATAAAATTGCATTAAAAAAATAAACCCCGACAAGCCATCGGGGTTTTATTTAAACAAAACGGTTTTTATGTGCAGTTTTACTTAATTTCCGCGTGATATTCCTGCAATGATTTGATAGCACCTTTGCCTTTTTGTATCGCTTCAACGCCCTTGGCAGCAGCAACAGCGGCCGCGATGGTCGTTATATACGGAGTTTTATACTTAATCGCAGCCTTGCGAAGATATGAATCATCATACTGGCTGCTTTTGCCTGCCGGGGTATTAATCAGAAGCTGAATTTCGCCATTTGTTATCGCATCAACAATATTCGGTCTGCCTTCCTGCATTTTGAAAATCGACACAGCTTCGATGCCGTTTTCCTGCAGAGATTTGCAAGTGCCTGAAGTTGAAACAATTTTGAAACCTAACTTCGCAAATTTTTTCGCCACACCAATGACCGCTTTTTTATCGGCATCGTTAACAGTAATCAGTACAGTGCCTTTTGTCGGCAGCGTTGATTTCGCAGCATCTTCAGCTTTGTAAAATGCAAGCCCGAAAGATTCAGCCATCCCCAAAACTTCGCCTGTCGAACGCATTTCAGGCCCAAGCAGCGGGTCGACTTCCGGGAACATATTAAACGGAAATACCGATTCTTTAACGCCGAAGTGGGCGAATTTTTTCGGCTTCAATTTCATATCGCTGATTTTTTTGCCGAGCGACAATTGCGTCGCCAGTCTTGCCATTTGTATTCCGCAGACTTTAGACACAAGCGGCACAGTTCGCGACGCTCGCGGATTTGCCTCAAGAACATAAACCTTATCTTCGGCAATAGCGTACTGAATGTTCATAAGACCGACAACATTTAATTCTATCGCAATCTTTTTTGTATAATCGTAAATTGTATCGAGATGCTTTTGCGGGATGCTTATAGGCGGAATCACACAAGCTGAATCACCACTGTGAATACCGGCAAGCTCAATGTGCTCCATAACCGCCGGCACAAAAGCGTCGCCGCCGTCAGCCAGAGCGTCCGCTTCGCATTCGATGGCATTGCTCAAAAATTTATCGATGAGCAGCGGCCTTTCAGGCGTTACACCGACCGCCGCATCGACATATTTTTTCAACATTTCGTCGTCGTGAATAACTTCCATTCCTCGACCGCCCAGAACATAAGACGGACGAATCATCAGCGGGTATCCGATTTCCTTTGCCGCTTTCAACGCATCGTCAAACGTACTTGCCATCGCGGATTGGGGCATTGGAATATTCAGGTTTTCCATTTGCTTGCGGAACATATCGCGGTCTTCGGCAAGGTCGATGCTCTGCACGCTTGTACCGATAATTTTAACGCCTGCCTTCTCAAGCTCGCCCGCTATATTCAATGGTGTCTGTCCGCCAAACTGGCAAATAACACCGACAGGTTTTTCTTTTTCATAAATACTTAACACATCTTCAACTGTCAACGGCTCAAAATACAATTTGTCCGAAGTGTCATAATCGGTAGAAACAGTCTCCGGATTGCAGTTGACCATAATGGTTTCATAGCCTGCTTCACGAAGCGCCATCGCCGCGTGAACACAACAATAGTCAAATTCGATGCCCTGCCCGATTCTGTTCGGCCCGCCGCCGAGAACCATAATCTTCTTACTATTACTGCTGACAGATACCGTATCTTTTGCGTTATAGCTTGAATAATAATACGCCGCGTTTTCAACGCCGCTGACCGGAACTGCGTGCCAGCCTTCAACAACGCCGATTGCGTTTCTCTGCTTGCGGATTTTCTCTTCGGCAACGCCCAACAATTTCGCAAGGTATTTATCCGCGAAGCCGTCTTTCTTGGCTTTTTCGAGCAATTCATCAGGCAGTTGTTTGCCTTTGTATTTAAGAACCTCTTCTTCACGCTCGACAAGCTCTTTCATTTGCGTAATGAAATATGGCTTAATATATGTCTTGCAATAAAGCTCCTGCACATCAGCGCCTTTTCGCAGCGCTTCGTACATAATAAACTGCCGTTCACTTGTCGGTTCTTTGAGCATATCCATAAGTTCCGGCAGCGATTTTTTGTTGAAATTTTTCGCAAAGCCAAGTCCGTATCTGCCGGTTTCAAGAGATCGAATTGCTTTCTGTAACGCTTCTTTATAATTCTTGCCGATGCTCATTACTTCGCCGACCGCGCGCATCTGTGTGCCGAGTTTATCCTGCACACCTTTGAATTTCTCAAATCCCCATCGCGAGAATTTCACGACAACATAATCGCCGCTTGGCGTGTATTTTTCAAGAGACCCGTCTCTCCAGTATGGAATTTCATCAAGCGTAAGACCGCCTGCCAGCATAGCTGAAACCAACGCAATTGGGAATCCTGTCGCTTTGGATGCCAGAGCACTCGACCGGCTTGTTCTTGGATTAATTTCAATAATAACTACTCTGCCGGTTTTCGGGTCGTGAGCGAATTGAACGTTTGTTCCGCCAATGACCTCAATTGCCTGGACGATATCATACGAATATTTCTGCAATTTCTTCTGAAGTTTTTCATCGATTGTCAGCATCGGAGCGGTGCAGTATGAATCGCCTGTATGAACGCCCATTGCATCAACGTTTTCGATGAAGCAAACTGTAATCATCTGATTCTTGGAGTCGCGGACGACTTCCAACTCGAGTTCTTCCCATCCGAGCACGGATTCTTCGATAAGAATCTGACCGACAAGGCTTGCCGCGATACCGCGGGCTGCAACAATGCGAAGTTCCTCAATATTATAAACCAAACCGCCGCCGGTGCCGCCCATTGTGTATGCGGGACGAACAACAACCGGATAGCCGAGCTTTTCCGCAATTTTCTCCGCTTCTTCAACTGTATAGGCAGGGTCGCTTTTCGGCATATCGATACCGAGCTTTGCCATTGTGTTTTTGAATGCGATTCTGTCTTCGCCTCTTTCTATTGCGTCAACGTTCACGCCGATGACTTTGACATTATATTTTTCAAGAACGCCTGCCTTTGCAAGTTCGGAAACAAGGTTCAAACCGCTTTGTCCGCCAAGATTCGGCAGCAGCGCATCAGGCCGTTCTTTTTTGATGATTTCAGTCATTGAATCGAGCGTTAATGGCTCAATGTATGTGATATCTGCCATCCCGGGGTCGGTCATAATCGTGGCAGGATTGGAATTTACAAGTAATATCTTGTAACCCAGCTTTCGAAGCGCCTTGCACGCCTGTGTGCCTGAATAATCGAATTCGCAGGCCTGACCAATCACGATTGGACCAGAACCTATTATCATTACTTTACTTATATCTTTTCTTCCCGGCATAGTATCCATCCCTGAAAAAAATACATATTTGTAGTGCTATCAGACAATTTTGTGGAAATTATATACACTTTTGTCGCTTGTTAAAGTAAAAAATCAAAATTTTAGCACTATAAGCACAGATGAAGAAATGTATTGCATTATTTAATGTATGGCATAATATTCAGATTATGAAGATTTGGCAGGAATTTAAACAGTTCGCGATTAAAGGCAACGCCATCGATATGGCAGTCGCAATCATCATCGGCACATCTTTTAATAAGGTTGTAAACTCTTTAGTCAACGATGTAATTATGCCGCCGATAGGTTTTGTTCTCGGCGGTGTTGATTTCAAGAATCTTCAGGTTATCCTAAAACCAGAGACGCTGACAGCTGCTAACGACAAACTGCCGGCCGTGGCATTACGTTATGGTATGTTCATCAATACACTCATAGATTTTCTCATAGTCGCTTTTACAATGTTTATGGTAGTTAAACTAATGAACAAAATCCTAACCGCACGCGCCAAAAATATTTCCAAAGAAGAAAAGAAATAGCTTTATTCGACAAATGCATATAATAAACATTTAATATCTAATTAACACATAAAGATTATTAGTCTGTAATTGACACAATTGTACAAACAAATGTTTTCCTTATTGACATTTTCTGCCATTCATATGTAAAATAACGCCCGGTATTCATTTCACAGAGAGAGCGGCAACGTAAGTTAAAGTGCGATGTAAGGCTTCTATTACTTAAGTTTTCTTTCATTTTAATTTTTACGAGAAAGTGTGAGAGATGATACATAGGAGAAAAAGACAAAATCAGCAGTTTGAGGAATTCACGTTTTATTCTGCCTGTCCTATCCCTCTCGTAAAATATATATAGTTTTAATTTATGGAGGAAAGAGTATGCGAAGAAAAATTATTTTATGTTTGTGTGGTGTTGTAATTTTGTCGTGCAGTATTTCTGCATCGGCAGCGCAGTGGCAGCCATGGTATGATATCCAGCACAATTTCATACTTCGCCCTGGCGGTTCGATCGTACCAAAAGTTATATGGTATGAGTTTGAACACACATGGGCGGTCGATAACGCCAGTCCCGCACCGTATGATTTCGATGTCAATCCTCTCGCACAGCCGGCTAATTTTGCCCGTTTCGGCACAGATCGAGGCAAACGAAATGGCGATGTCATTAACTCCGGAGGAGCAAAAGTAAATAAGGATACGTTCAACGTTCCTCAAGGAGGCGGCGTGGGATCTGGCAGCATTACCTCGAATGATCCTGGTTCCACAGGCAGAGCAAATTCATCAGTAACTGTCAACCCGTTTGTCGCAGGCGGAAATGTAACTGGCAATGTGCATGTTTGGGGCGATGCGACAGCAAACGGTACGGGCTCGGAAAGAGGCGCCTATGGTTTCAGCTACTCCGGTGTTACCGCACAAGGCGGAAGAGCCTTAAAAAATGGACGAATCGCATGGAATCCCGTCTTTAGGGCGGCTGTATCCGGTTCGGCAGGCGGAGCTACATGGGGAACAGACCCAATCAATATTACCGTGCATGATTTGGTAACCGATGAAACGCTTATTGAGACGTTACTATTTATCGAGTGCGAACTGAACGGAATGAACGATGAAATTGACTGGAGCAACGGGATGTTGTCATTGGATGCAACCGATGCGGTATTTCACATCGACATCAGCAGCCAATACACTGTCCAACGGGGATATTTAGATTTGGCTGTTGAAAACGGTGTTATCACCACGTCTTCTGATGGCGGTATTTTTGATGGTATATTACCGTCAATTGGTGGTTCTGGAACTTTTGATGTGGCTTTGAGCAGTGAAATGATATTGGACTATGATATGGGCGAATTCGACGGCCACGACCTTGATGTTACACTTGATTGGTGCGGAACAGGTGCGGCGATTGTGCCGGAACCGGCAACTATTATGATGCTTAGTACTGGCGGATTTGCATTTGTACGAAAACGCAGAGCTTAAGCAAATGTAACTTTTTGTAGCTAACTAAAGGCTGCGAATGTTTTTTGAAAACACTCGCAGCCTTATTTGTTTGCATTTTTTATCTGCCAACCTTATCATTTTCGAAATGGAAAATGAAAAAAGTACATCGTTCCCGAACAACTTTATATGGGCGGCGGCATCCGCAAGTTATCAAATCGAAGGCGCCTTCAATAAAGACGGCAAAGGCCTGTCCGTATGGGATACATTCTGCAAACAGCCGGGCAAGGTTTACTCCGGCAACACCGGAGATATCGCCTGCGACCACTATAACAGGTTCGAAGAAGACTGCAAAATAATGAAGGACATCGGCTTAAAGGCTTATCGGCTTTCAATCTCCTGGCCAAGAGTCCTGCCCGACGGCATCGGCAAAGTAAACGAAAAAGGCCTTGAGTTTTACGACAAGCTGATTGATAAACTCCTCGAATACGGCATTGAACCGTGGGTAACACTTTTCCATTGGGATTATCCGCAGAGTTTGTTTGAAAAAGGCGGCTGGCTAAATCCGCAAAGCCCGGATTGGTTCGCAGAATATACAAAGGTTGTGATTGACAGACTTTCAAACCGCGTCAGCAAATGGATTCCGCAAAACGAACCGCAGTGTTTTATTGATTTGGGACATCGCACGGGCTATCACGCGCCGGGATTGAAGCTCGAATTGCCGCAACTGCTGCTCGCTGCGCATAATTCACTGCTCGCGCACGGCAAATCGGTACAGATAATCCGTGCAAACGCAAAATTAAAACCGTCAATCGGCACCGCATTGGTTGGCCTGCCGGCAATTCCAACCAGTGAAAATTTCATCAATGTCGAGGTTACCAAAAGAGCAATGTTCTCTGTATTCGACAACTCGCTTATGAATAACTCATGGTTTGCAGACCCTGTGCTGCTGGGCAAATACCCTGAAGACGGCCTGAAAAAATTCGCGGAAGAAATGCCGAAGTTCCGCGATGATGATATGAAGACGATTTTTCAGCCGCTCGATTTTATCGGCTTAAATATCTATCGTGGATGGAAAGTTCGTCCATCGTTAAAAACAGGGGCAGAAATTGTGCCTGCTCCGGAAGGTTTCCCATTGACGACAATGGATTGGGAAGTTACGCCGGAGGCACTGTATTGGGGCCCGAAATTTTTCTACGAAAGATATAAACTGCCGATAGTCATTACCGAAAACGGAATGGCAAATTGCGATTGGATTTATGAAGATGGCAAAGTCCATGACCCGCAGCGAATTGATTTCGTTACAAAGCATCTCAAGCAGTACAAACGCGCGATAGACGAAGGCATCCCGTGCAAAGGTTATTTCCATTGGTGTCTTACGGATAATTTCGAATGGGCGTATGGCTACAGCAAACGTTTTGGACTTGTCTATGTTGATTACCAAACCCAAAAACGCACGCTGAAAGATTCGGCGCATTGGTATAAAGATATAATTGCGACAAACGGAGCAAATTTGTGAAGATAAACAAGTATATTATTATTACTTCTTTGGCACTTTGCGAAATATTATTTTGCAGCGGATGTGCGGACTCTAATGACGTTCCAGATACTTTCGTTGATGGCACAACATTTTTTCAAACATCTATTAAATTAGTTGATATTAATGGAACACCTTTAGTAAATATGAATACATTTTTAACTTTTTACCCAAAAGAAACTCCTCAAAAGATCGATCAATCAAAAATCGCACCTACTAACGAGACAGGCTTTGTTCAATTAAAAGCCAATGCAAATTGGGGTTATAGCTACAATTCTAAGCAAGAACATGATTCAGGCCCCCCTGATATGAAGCCTCGAATAGCGTATTTATGGTATCAGGATTCAAAAAACAATTGGCAAAAAATGGAATTGAATATTAAACCAACGCAAATAACTTCAAAAAAAGATGCCAGTCATATTGATCTCGGAACCGTTTGTATTGGGACAAACTTGAAATGATTTATCACATCGCAAAAAAATCGGACTGGTCGGCCTGTGCAAATAAAGCTCCGTACAAACCGGCTGATTTTGACAAAGATGGTTTTGTTCACTGCTCTGACGACCATCAGGTTGAAAGGGTTGCGAACTGGATGTTTAAAGGCCAAAAGGATTTGGTACTGCTGAAAATAGACCCGACAAAATTAAACGCTCGTACAATCTACGAAAGCCCGCAGGGAACAGACGAAAAGTTCCCGCACATCTATGGCCCAATTAATCTCGATGCAGTCGTAAGCGTTTTGTCATTGCCCTGCGATTCAACAGGCAAATTCAATTTCAATAGTATAGTGTAAATTCGTGTCCATTCGTGGTTGACCTTTTGCATTCATTTCCTTATCATATTCCCATGCTTTCAAAAGGATTAGTACAAATTTATACCGGCACCGGTAAAGGCAAGACAACTGCCTCGTTTGGCCTTGCGCTTCGAGCCGCGGGCTGGGGTAATAAGGTTATAATCTATCAATTCCTTAAACCGGCATCTCTGAAACTCGGCGAACGCAAAGCCGTTGCGAAAAGTCAACTGGCGATTAAGATTGTTCCATTAAAAATCGAATGGAATATGAAAAAATCCCTCGACGACGGCAAAACCATCGAGAAAACAAGGCAGCAAATCGCCCTGCTGTTCGAAAAAATTCAAACACAAGCGAAAAACAGAGAATATGATATAATTATCCTCGATGAAATTGTGTTCTGCCTGACAGCTAAACTTGTTGCTTTAGACTTAATAAAGGATTTGATTAAATCAAAGGCAAAGCAGGTGGAATTAATTCTAACCGGCCAAGGAGCAACAAAAGAATTGATAAAGTTGGCCGATTTGGTTACGGAGATGAAATTGATTAAACATCCATTTGAAAAAAAAATCAACGCCCGTAAAGGGATAGAGTTTTAAAATTTATAGTGTAAATTCGTGTTTTTTCGTGGTTAATAATAGGCTTGAAAATGAACATAGCTGTCATAATTTGCGCTGCGGGAAGCAGCAAACGGTTTGTCGAAAAGCAGAAGCATAATCTCGAAGCGGCAAAGAAAAAGCAGTTTTCAGATGTTGCCGGCCGCCCTGCGTTTTTGCGCAGCATTGAATTTTTCGCCGGCCGCGACGATGTTAAGCAAATCATAATGACAATCCCTGCCGAAGATGAAGAACTTTTCAAAATCACACATGGCGCAAACATCAGCTTCCACGGCGTAAAACTCTGTCTTGGCGGCAGTGAGCGTTTCGAGTCCGTGGCAAAGGCACTTGCGATGGTGAAAGACGATATCGATTTTGTCGCCGTTCACGATGCTGTCAGGTGCTGCCTGACGGAACAATGGGTAAATGACGTTTTTGCAAAAGCCAAAGAGACCGGCACGGCAATGCTGGCCAGCCCTGTCGTTGCGACACTCAAGAAAGTTGAAAACGAACAGATACTCCAGACCGTTGACCGCAGCGGATTATATGAGGCACAAACTCCGCAGGTTTTCAGGAAGGATATGCTTTTAAAAGCGTACGCGAATCTTGAAAAACTTGATAAGTCTAAAATTAGCGATGATTCCCAGCTTGTCGAGGCTATGGGGGAAAAGGTTTCGATAGTTAAGACGGATTTTTCAAATCTCAAGATAACGACAAAAGCAGATATCGCGATAGCCGAGGCGATTATAAAATCCCGCACACAGGATAAACCCAAAGGCTATGTCGGCCCTTACGGCAACGAAGCACAGTGGTAAAATACTATATTTTCGAAGGAGAATTCAAATGGCAAACAAAACAGATTTAATAGCTTATTGCGGGCTTAATTGTGGGCAGTGTCCGGGATATACGCAGATACCCGCTAATCTGGCAAAGAATTTAAAAAAAGAACTTACAAAAGGTAAATTCGATAAGGTATCGGATTTCCTGGCTAAAATGCCCGGCTTTGAAGGCTTCAAATATTATCAGCAGGGATTTGAATTACTTGAATCGATTACAAAACTTCGCTGCCCCGGCTGCCGAAAAGGCGGCGGCTCACCAAAATGCAAAATCAGAATTTGCGCAAAGAAAAATAAATATAAGGGTTGTTGGCAGTGCTTGAAATTTGAGGATTGCGGTAAGTTCGTAACATTGCAGGAAGACAATCAGAAAACTTATCTGAAGAACTTGCGAAAATTAAAAAAGACCGGACTTGAGAAATTTGTTAAAAACAAAATCTAATACCACAGGTATTTTTCAATCGCGCGTTGAACGGTTCGTAAACCATCGTGCCTGCTTCGCCAAGCCGCGAATCACAATTGCACAATTATTTAAAATCGTCGGTGTTACAAGCTGACAGGTGTGTAATCGCGGTCGTAATTAGTGATTTTTGATACTGCGGTGAAAACAAAAGACAGGAAACCCAACAGCACCATAACCAGGATTCACAATGATACGGATATAGAATTATGCCCGTCGTAAGACGGGCATAATTAGCGGGCCAAATTAACCGTTTTTCTTTTTAGAATAGCAGTTTCTGCAAAATACAGGTCTGCCTTCTTTAGGCTGGAAAGGAACTTCACATTCTTGTGAACATTCAGCACATACAGCTTTGTACATCTGGCGTGGTCCGAAACTTTTACCGCCCTGACCACCTCTGTTAAAATCTCTCACGTGACTTCTCCGAAAAAAACTAAACTACATAATCTTTCACCTGCCCAGAGCAGGTAAATATAGGGTCTAATATATACCATAAATCTTTTGTTTTGCAAGCAATAAATATAAATTATTTAACGACTTACAAATTGCGATTAGCCGGACTTCTAACCAGCAGCCAGACGAAAAACGGCCCCCCCAGCAGCGAGGTAATCACGCCGACCGGAATTTCCGCCGGCGAAATCAGCGTTCTTGCGAAAGTATCGCACAAAGTCAGAAATGCACCGCCGAAAACTAATGATGCGGCAATCAAATACTTATGGTCATGTCCGATAATAAGTCTGCAAATATGCGGAGCCATCAGGCCGACAAAACCAATCGGCCCACAATAAGCCACGACGACCGCAACCATAATTGACGTCGCGAAAAAAATCAGCTTCCGCGATTTTTGAACATTCACTCCGCGGGCGATTGCGATTTCATCGCTGATACTCATAAGATTCAGATTTAAATTCTGCGTCAAAATAATTATCACACCCATGAGTGTAAACAGCAGAAAAATCATCGGCGTTTGACCGCCTGCGACATCGATACTTCCCATCAGCCAGCGGACAACACGAAACGACTGCGTAAAGTCGCTGATGTACTGCAGAAACAAAATCAGACTTGAAAAGAAAAAGTTTACCGCCACGCCGGCCAAAAGCATTGTGCCGACAGAAAACCCTTTCCTGACTTTCGTAAATCCATACACAAGAAAAACAGCCGCCAGCGAGCCAATAAATGAAAACAATATTCCGCCGTAAGGCAGTTTCAGCGATGCCGCAAACAGCACGTATATCGCCGCACCAAACGCAGCACCTGACGATATACCCAGCGTAAAAGGCGTCGCAAGCGGGTTTCTGAACATCGCCTGAAGTGCCACGCCACAGCAGGCCAGTGCTGCCCCTGCCAAAAACGCGGTTAAAACTCGCGGCAGACGCAGCGAATAAAAAATCTGCGACTCGGTCGTAGTCTGCTTCAAATCGCTCAACGCTGAAAACGGAATACGCACAGAGCCGATAAATGGCGATACAGCCAAAACAGCCAGTGCGAAAACACAAATCAGAAAAAATGTAAATTTTTTATTCATTCAAAACTTTATCAGGAACAATTAATTTTTGACCTGTTGACGGATGCAGGACAAAACTGAATTTTTTGGAATATATATCTTCGAGAATTTTCTCGTTCATAATCTCGGCCGGTTTCCCCTGAAAGACAATCCGACCGTCGCGCAAAGCTATTATCGTATCCGCACAAAGCACAGCAGAATTTAAATCGTGCGTTACACAAACAAGCGTTGTGCCGAAAGTCTTATTAATTTTCATCAGCAGACTGTGAATATCGAACTGATGTTTATAGTCGAGATATGTCGCCGGCTCATCGAGCAGGAAAATTTCAGCCTGCTGCGCCAAAGCGGCCGCGATACTGACCTGCTGACGTTCTCCGCCGCTCAATGTCGCCATCACCCTGTCGGCAAAAGCGGTTGTTTGAGTCATTTCCATCGCGTCTTTTACAATTTTTTCATCCTGCGGACCAATAACCGAAAACGGGCTTAAATGCGGGTAACGTGCCATTAAAATGAATTGCCGAACGGTAAACTGAATATCAGCCGGCAGGGACTGCGGAACATAAGTCAACACCGCGGCGAGCTTTTTTTGCGGATATTCTTTTATGTCTCTGCTTTTTATTTTTATCGTACCGGTGTAATCATCGATAATCCTGCAAAGACACCGAAGCAGCGTAGTTTTGCCCGCGCCGTTGGGACCGACAATAAAAAGCCGTTGTCCTGCAAATGCGGAAAAGGAAATTTTGTCCAAAATCCGTTTGCCCGCGACTTCAAAGCTTAAATCTGTTGTGTCAATTACTGTTTGGTTCATTCGGATTTATTATATGCGCAATCTTCTCTAATGTCAGTATAAATCTTGGCCCCGGAATTGCCGTGTAATCTTCCGTGAAAACATAAACCGCGTTGTTTTTCGCCGCGTCAATCTGACTGAAATTCTTCCATTGCCGCTTTGTAATTTCCGCATCAATCGGCTTAGTCTCCACCGGCCCGATATCGATAATAATCTGCGGATTCATCGCGATTACCGATTCCCAACTGATAACCGGAAACGGAACTTTGCCGTCATAAATATTTTTCCCGCCTGCATATTCAATCATCTGGCTGTAAAAACCGTCATTACCCGCGATCGTAATATGCTGCGGCTTCGAACACGGGTCTTGAGAGTAATCATGCCCAAGACTTATCATTACCCGCGGCGGAGATTGATTTCGTACAGCGTTTTGAATCAGCAGGATTTTATTTTTTATATTGCTGACAATTTCGTTTGCCCGGACGGTTTTGCCGCACCGCTGCCCTATGATGTTAATGGAATCAAGAATTTCATTGATAGTGTCGTGTTTGACGATGAGCGTTTCAATCCCCAGCGAATCAAAGCGGGTTTTGTAGTCCGCCATTTCATCGACCATAATCACAAGGTCGGGCTTGAGAGCGACAATCGCCTCGAAGTTCGGATTCATCAGTGCGCCGACACGCTGGATCTGCTTCGCCGCCGGCGGGTAATTGCAGAATTCAGACGTACCGACAATCTTATCGCCCAATCCCAGTGCGAATAAAATTTCAGTTATATTCGGCGCGAGCGAAACAATTCTATTGCAGGAATTGCTCTGTGGAATAGATTTGGCATTATTCGTTAAAACCGCAAAAAAGGCAGCGGCAAAACAAACCAAAACTATAATAAATATAATATATCGCAGTTTCATTTTATTGGGAAACAATCAAGTTTAGTTGTGTTTTTCGTTATCGTTCTTTTTCAGGATTTTTTTAACAACCATATCAAAATCAGAAATATAGTTGTTATCTCTCTCGACCCTATATTTATCGAATTCCTGATGTGCTTTTAAGGCGGCTTGTTCAGCACTGACTTTGCCGGAATTTTTAAGGAGTTGGCGTTCACTGACTTTCAGAAACTCATCAAGTTTGACAATCCAGTCAGCCATCTTCATTAACCGCCCTCTGCTTGCCTGAAGTTCCGCAAAATCCAGATACATCGAAACAATAAGATTTAGCTGCTTGAGTTCGTCCTCGGAAAGGTAGTTTTTGGCGATTGTAATATCACCGGCAGTAATATAGCGGCCCTTAAATCCTGTAAGCCCCATCAATGGTTTTTTGCTGTCTGCGCGTTTTGCAATAATTTCCGCCGCGGTATGGCCGTGAACTGCATAATGAATCTTATTCTGTACAGTCGCAAAAAAATCATGTGTAAGTTTATCATCCTTGCGGTAATCAATCGCCGTGATGTAAATATCTGTAATTTTTTGATAAAAGTTGCGTTCACTGCTGCGAATGTCTCGGATTCGCTGGAGCAACTCCTCAAAATAACGACTCCGACCACCCTGTTGCTTCAACCGTTCGTCGTCAAGTGTAAAACCTTTGACTATGTATTCTCGCAGCCGCTGCGTGGCCCAAATGCGAAATTGCGTGCCTCGTGTTGATTTTACACGATAACCAACAGAAATAATGGCATCGAGATTATAATGCTTTACATCATAATTTTTGCTATCAGAGGCAGTTACCGAGTATTCCTCGGTAACTGATTTTTCGTCCAATTCCCCCTCATTAAAGGTATTTTTCAGGTGTAACCCTATATTGTCAGTACTGCATTCAAAAAGTGAGGCCATCTGCTTTTGGGTCAGCCAGACAGTTTCCTTTTCAACCCTGACCTGCAGCTTCGACTGACCGTCATCAGTAGTATAAATAATTATATTTGGTTGTTTTTCGTCTTTTTTCATTTCTCTGAAAGCATATAGATTAGTGCCGGTATTTTAATTTGCCAGCGGACATAAAACAAGTTAGAATCTGGAAATATGATAAAAAGACGCACAACAACAACGGTAACGGTTAAGACTGTCAAAATCGGCAGCAAACACCCTGTCGCCATCCAGTCTATGATAAAAAAGGCAACCACAGACATCGCGGGCTGTTTGAAACAGATAAATGCTCTGGCGGCCGCAGGCGCGGACTTGGTAAGATTGGCTGTCCCCACAAAGCCGGACAGTATCGCGTTTGCCAAAATTGTGCAAAAGTCGAAAATTCCGCTCGTCGCCGATATTCACTTCTCGCCCGAAAGAGCAATCGAGGCTATCGAAGGCGGCGCAGCAAAAATCCGACTCAACCCCGGCAATATCAAAAGCAAAGAAGACATCAACAGAATCATCGACTGCGCAAAGGCTCACAAAATCGCGATGCGTATCGGCATAAACGAAGCGAGCATCCGCGATTTGAAACACGACATACCATACAAACAGCGAACCGCATTAATGATTAAGGAAATGGCAGGCTATATCCGTCATTTTGAATCCCGCGGTTTTGACAATATGGTTTTGAGCGTCAAGAGTTCGGATGTGCTTCGGACAATTGAATCGAATAAAGCAATCGCGGAGAAATTCAAATACCCGATACATCTGGGTTTAACTCACGCAGGCCTTGCCGAAGACGCAATCATCCCCGCTTCGGTAGCATTAGGCACTCTTTTGCAGCAAGGCATAGGCGATACGATTAGAATCAGTATTGCGGGCGACCCTGTCGGCGAAATTGAAATCGCAAAGAAAATTCTTACTTCGCTTGAACTTTACAAAAGAAATGAACCGGAACTAATCGTCTGTCCGACTTGCGGAAGGTGTCAGTGGGATTTGGTAAGTTTCGCGCAGGATGTGAAAAAATATCTTGCGACAATTCACAAACCGATAAGAGTCGCGGTGATGGGTTGCGTTGTAAACGGCCCCGGCGAAGCGGCAGACGCTGATGTCGCAGTTTGTGCAGCCGCAGATAAAGGCTTTATCTATAAAAACGGCGAAAAAATAGGCGCAGCAAGCAGGAGCAAACTTTTCGCGGCTTTGAAAAAGGAAATTGCGAAAATCGGTTATTAGTGATTTGCCTTGCCAATACCTTGGCAGAGTTGTTTGATATTTTATTTTTTAAGGCAGGTATTAGAAAGGAGAAGTTATGGGAATTCACAATCGAAGATCAGCTTCAAGACGTAGCAAAAAGGCTAAAGTAGTCGAGCCAGACAAACGTCCGAATAGTATCGGCAAACGTCGTTGCGTAAAGAACATCAATGAAGACGATTGTTACTTTATTATTGAGGACGAAATCCTTCACAAACAGCAACAGCATAGTGCACACCCTAAACTTATTGCTTTTCAGCGCATCAAGTTTGAAGCGGATAACCAGATTGAGTATCGACTCGGATATTACATGGTCGGAGTAAAGCCGGGTGCGAAAGGTCGATGGGTCTGGGGGCAGTTCTGTCTTATGATACCGGAGAAAGATCTCAAGAAAATCCTGAAGAAAGCACAAAAAAAAGGATGGTTCTAACCAATCAAATGTGGAATACGCGGCAAGCCTTACCTCTGATTTGTGTTGTTCGGTAATAGAAACGCCGATAATGAAATATGAAAAGACTGTTTTAGTTATAGTGTTATATGGCTTTTATACGAATACCAGGAATACCGGGTAAAATATTTCAGCCTGACTATATCGGGCCGAGGAAGCATAACTGTCCGGATTGTTTCTTTTGCCAGATGTGCAGTGACGACAGATGCGATGCGTGCCTGAAAAACAAAAGAAACAAAAAGCGAAAATGCAAAAAATGTAAAACTCGAAGCACTAAATACTAAACAATTTCAAAATGAAAATTCTCAAATGTTCAAAAACACAAATCGCACCTACTAATGTTTCGGAATCTTCACCGGTCTTTTGCACAGCGGGCACTTGCCAATTTTACCGGCGTATTGAATCGGCATTTTCAGTTTTTTACCGCACTCACAAGAAAAGCGTATAATGCCGACAGGAGCTTCCTGCGGTCGTGTATGCACTGAAACCTTTGGCACTGGAGCGGCAGGTGTTTGCGTGATGTGGACTCCAGTCCACGCGGCATTCTCCGGCTGCAAAAACTCGCCAAGTTCCGGCGGCAATTCGGAAGACTGTTTGAAAAACGCATCGGCGGGTAATACAGGTATTTCTATTTTAGGTGCAGTTTTTATTTCTTCCTGAACCTGCTGCTCTTGCATAAAATCGCCGGCAATGGCGCGATTCCAGTTTTGTACTTTAGGTTTAGCGGCTTGCTTTCTGTCTTCGAGCATCTGCAACAGCGATATTTCATAGCGTTCCATTTTGATGAAGTTTGTTTTCAGCATTACAATCGCAATCGCAACCCCTGCTGCGAAACCGCCTATGTGTGCGAAATACGCGACGTTGCTGTGGCCGATAAATGCGCCGAAAATATCAAACGCGAACCACAGTAAAATAATCGCGTAACTTGGAACATCGAATTGCCGCCAGTAAATTAATGTTATCGTACAAAAGCACGTGATCTCATTTGTCGGAAAGAACACAAGATACATTCCGACAATACCATTAATAGCGCCGCTTGCGCCGAGCATCGGCATATTGCCTGAAAAAAGCAGGTACGACACACCTGCGCAAAGCCCCACAAAAATATAAATCGGCAGATAAATTAGATTGCCTATTTTAGAGCAGACAGAATTGCCAAAAATCCAGAGAAACAGCAGATTTCCAGCAATATGAAATATATCGCCGTGCAGCCATATATGCGTAAACAGTTGCTTAAACGACCAGCCGTCAAGCATATAGTCATCGTAAGGAACTTTAATGCTTTCGATTGAATTTACATCCTCTTGCGTCAGAGTGTACTTATCGCCGACAATCTGCTCAATTTTCTCACGGCGCTGCCGATTTTGGGGAATCTGCCATGCAAAGACTGCAATGATAGATATTATCAAGAGCCAGTTGAGAAACGGCAGCTTGTCCTGCGGCACGTCAACCTTCCACGGTATTATCATCTTGTTGGAATCCTCCTTTGGTTTCCGCTTTTATAGTACTGTTTTACACTGAATATTGCAAGTAAAATCGTTGAAATGTGTCAAAAATTAGCTATACTGGAAGTTTATATATTTTTTGAGCTAATATGGAACTGACAGACAATCTAAATATTAAAGGTTTTAAGCCGCTCATAACGCCGGACGATTTGAAGAAAAAACTTCCGCTCTCGGACGAAACAGCGCACCTTGTCGCTCAAAGCAGGAAAATCATCCAGTCGATTTTGACCGGCGAAGACAAAAGGCGAATCGTAATAACCGGCCCCTGCTCGCTGCACGATAAAAAAGCAACTTTTGATTACGCACAAAAACTAAAAAAACTTCAGGATGCGTTCGCAAATAAACTGTTGATTGTAATGCGGACATATTTTGAAAAACCGCGCACGACACTCGGCTGGAAAGGTATGCTCTACGACCCCGGCCTTGACGGCTCATACGAGATTGAAGAAGGAATTTGTCGCGCACGTGAAATATTGCTCGAAATCGGCAAAATTGGTCTGCCGTGCGCTACTGAATTTCTCGACCCGATTGTGCCGCAGTACTTTGCTGATTTAATTTCATGGGCGGCGATTGGCGCGCGAACCGCCGAGTCGCAGATTCACCGCCAGATGGCAAGCGGTTTATCTATGCCGATTGGTTTTAAAAATTCAACGGATGGAAATCTTTCTGCCGCTGTTGACGCTGTGAAAGCCGCAGCGAGTCCCCATTCATTTTTGGGAATCGGACGCAACGGTCAGGTTATAATCGCTGAAACCACTGGAAATAAATTCGGCCATATAGTTATGCGAGGCGGCACCGACGGCCCGAATTACACCGCCGAGTATGTCGCTTTCGCGGGCGTTATGCTCCAAAAGGCGGGAATATCAAACGGCGTTATCATTGATTGCAGCCACGCAAATTCAAACAAGGATTACAGGCTCCAGCGTAATGCGTTAATTGATGTAGCGATGCAGATGAAAACCGGAACGAAATTAATCAGCGGCGTTATGCTCGAAAGTTTCATTACCGAGGGCAGCCAAAGGCCGGACAAAGTCGAGAAACTTGTTTACGGCAAATCGCTTACCGACGGCTGCATAGGCTGGGACGAAACACAGGAACTCGTCAGCGTTTTCGCCGACGCCGTTAAATCATAACAAAGCGGTGCTGAAATATCTTTCCGCTCTGTCCGGAAGGACAGTTGCGATGTTGCCTTTATATTTTTTTGCAAGCTGACGCGCAGCCCACACATTTGCGCCGGATGAAATTCCGACAAGCAGGCCGAATGAATTGCCTAACTGCCTTGTTGTCTCGATAGCGTCTTCATCCGTAACTTCAACCACTTCGTCAACGATTGAGACATCGAGCACCGCTGGTATGAAACCGTCTCCAATCCCCTGAATCTGGTGCAGTCCCGGCTCGTGCCCAAGCAATGCGCTTACATTTTTTGGTTCAACGGCTACTATTTTTATGTCTTTCCTGTGTTCTTTAAGGAATTTTCCGATACCCTGTAATGTGCCTCCGCTGCCTACGCCTGCGACAAAACAGTTTACATCGCCGCTCATTTGCCGCCAGAGTTCGACTGCCGTCTGTTCATAGTGGACTCGCGGATTGTCAGGATTTTCAAATTGCTGCGGAACAAATATGTGTTTATCCTCTGCGGCCATTTGTTTTACTTTTTCTACCGCTCCGCCGATGCTCTTTTTTGCAGGAGTAAGAATAAGCTCTGCTCCAAGCGCTTTTATAAGTTTCTTGCGTTCTTCGCTCATATTCTCCGGCATTACGATGATGACTTTGTAGCCTTTAAGCCTGCCGACAAGCGCGATGCCAATGCCGGTGTTTCCGCTGGTAGGTTCGACAATGATGGAATTTGCTTTTAGCCTGCCGTCGCGTTCTGCCCCTTCGAGCATGGCCAGCGCCACCCTGTCTTTTATACTTCCGCCGGGATTAAGAAACTCCGCCTTAGCATAAATAGTTTCGCCTTTAAGCCTGATTAACGGCGTGTTGCCAATTAGGTCAAGAATATTGTCCGTAAGCATAGGTATTCCTTGTCTGCTGCCTGATATTCTGTTCTAAATACCGAATTTTAATCCGAAAGAATATCTCTTTTTACATTAATCGTCAATGGCCTTTTCCGCTGTAAACAATTCTTGCAGTTTAACAGATTTAGGGTATATTTACTTTTTTATTTTTTAAGGTTAAATATGACAGAATCGAAAAAAAGTAAGACCGCCGAATCGATTGCGAATACTTTTGAATGGATTATCACCGCTTTTGTGCTGGCGTTTGTGTTCAGGGCGTTTGTGCTCGAGGCGTTCCGCATTCCAACCGGCAGTATGGCCGACACGCTAATGGGCGATCATTTCCGTATGCGATGCACTCAATGCGGTTATAAATATGAGTATAATTTCAATCCTTACGTTCAGCAGCGTTATGCTTTAGCCGGCGGATATTACAAACCTTATCCCCTGCCCAGATGCCCAAGCTGCGGATATTACGAAAGCCCTGATATGATGGCCGTTAAGTCCAACGGCGACAGAATACTCGTCTTCAAGAGTCTGTATCAATTTGTCGAGCCAAAGCGATGGGACGTGTTTGTCTTCAAGAACCCCACTGAGCCGAAGATTAATTACATTAAAAGACTCATCGGCAAACCCGGCGAAACAGTCGAGGTAATCGACGGCGACGTATATATCGATGGCAAGCTTGCTCGCAGACCTGCGAAAGTCCGGCAGGAGCATTGGATGCCGGTCTACAATAATAATTTTCAGCCGATACAGCCGCTCGAAGGCAGATTCAATGAACATGGCTGGCAGCAGCCTTTCACGAACGAGCCAAATTCACAATGGCAATGGCAGACTGCCCAACCGTTGGAGTTTACACTGGCCACCGATGCGGACAAAATCAATACAATGTTTTATGATACTCAAAAAGGAAATGATTTCCGCGCAACCTATGCTTATGACAATCCGGGAGCGTATCCGTATATGCCGTTTTGCAGCGATTTGATGATGAAATTAGCTGTCAAACAAAGCAGTACCGGCGTAATGGGAATCGCCCTTTCAAAGTATAAGACCTCATACAAGGCGTCGCTTGATTCAGACGGTACGATGAGAATTGTGAAAATCGCTGAAGATGGAAACGCTGTCGAGCTTGCAAAAAAACAAATCTCCGTTGCGTTTACGGATAAATATGTCCCTGTCAGCTTTTCAGATTCAGACCATTTGCTTGCGTTTGAAGTCGCCGGCGAAAAACTTGTGTTCGACCTCGGAACAGAGCCGAATGATGCCGGTCCGCGATTTGCTGAAATTGCGCCGACGGCGGCTTTCTTCGGCAGCGGAAATTTGACTATCAATGATGTACAGCTTTACCGTGACATTTATTATATGAGCAATGCTGGAACACAGCCTGTTCTTCGTGCCGGCGAAGGAAATCCTTTCACACTCGGTCAGGACGAATTTTTCGCGTGCGGCGATAACAGTCCCGACAGTTACGACTCAAGACTCTGGTCGTCTGAAGGAATCGGCAACAATGGCATTTCGTATCGGATGGGCATTGTGCCGAGAGATTATCTGGTAGGAAAAGCGTTTTTTGTTTATTGGCCGGGCGGTTTTAGACCGGGAAATTTCAAACTCGCGATTATCCCCAATGTCGGCCGTATGCGATTTATTTATGGCGGTGAATAATTTTACGCGGTGTGAACAACTTCTGCCTGCGTTATATATTTGCACAGTACCTTGATTAACAGACCGCAATCTATCGGCTTGGCGATAAAATCGTCGCTGCCTGCCTGACGGCATTGCTGTTCATCTTCGTGCATAAGGCTGGCGGTCATTGCTATAATTGGTATTTTGAATCCCATACTATGCAGTTTTTTTGTTACCTCGAATCCTTTCATATTAGGCAGCTGCATATCCATTAGAATCAAATCGAATTTTTCAGTTTGAACAGCTTCTATCGCCTGTAAACCGTCTGCTGTAACACTGACGGTAAATCCGAGTTTTTCAAGTGTGCGCCGCAAAAATAACTGATTCGCGGGGCTGTCTTCAACGACCAGAATTTCCCCGGAAAACTTCCCATTATATTCTTTAATTACATCGTGACTGGATGCTTTGCGGCATGTATGAACGACATCGGCAGGTATCGACAATATAAATGTAGAGCCTTTTCCTTCTTCGCTTGTGAATTTTATACTGCCGCCGAGGAGTTTGGCAAGCTGGCGTGTCACTGCCAGTCCCAGGCCTGTTCCGCCGTATTTGCGTGTCATACTGCCGTCGGCTTGCGTAAAGACCTCAAATATAGCATCGTGTTTGTCTGCCGGAATTCCAATACCTGTATCAGTTACGCGGAACTCGATAAAGGATTTTTCATTGTCCGCAAAAGATTCCACTGCTATATCAATTTTCCCCTGCTCTGTAAATTTGATTGCGTTGCTGACAAGGTTAATCAGGCACTGACGCAGTTTCAGTGAGTCAGTTTTGATTAGAGGCGGTACATTTTGCTCACATACTACATTAAACTCAAGGTTTTTGGCGGTCGCTTCAGGCCTCATCAGCGATTCGATATTCGCGATTAATTCCTGGACATCGCATTCTGTTTTTTCAACTTTCATCCTGCCGGCTTCAATTCTTGAAAAATCAAGAATATCATTAATTAGCAGGAGAAGCCTTTTAGCGCTGTCGAGAATCAGTTTGACATAACTTTTCTGCACGTCGCCGAGCGGCTCTTCGGCGAGTACTTCGCCAAACCCGATAATCGCATTCATCGGCGTTCTTATTTCATGGCTTATATTGGCAAGAAACTGGCTTTTCGCAACATTGGCTTTTTCCGCCTCCTGCGCCAGTATATTTGCTTTTATTGTTGTTTGCATCAGTTGGGCGTTCGTTTGCTCAAGCTCGTTTTTGGCTTCTATCAGGCTCGCCTTGGATTTTTTTCTCTCAATGGCATATCGTATGGTTTTGACAAGAGTGTATTCAAGACCGCTGCCTTTGACTAAATAGTCTTCTGCACCTGCGCGAATTGCCTCCAGGCCCGCATCATCATCATCAAAACCTGTAAGCACGACTATCGGAACATTCGGCACAGCCGCGGAAACTTTTTCAACAATTTCCGTGCCCCTGCAATCCGACAAATTCATGTCTTCCAGAATTATATCGTAAGTTCCGGACTGCATCTTGCCCAGTGCTTCCGATAAGGACGCAGCGGTATCGATGTTGAATCTGACGCTTCCTTGTGACTGAACAAGGACGAGTTTGACTAATCTGCGGTCAAGCTCATCATCATCGACAAGTAAAACTTTCACTATATTCTCTTGCTGGGTCATGTACCACTCTTTTGCAAACTGTAAACCAATAATCGCTTAATTTTTGAATTACTTCCTGGAAATCCGGAAGATTAACGGGTTTTTTGATATAGCCTGCCGCCTGAAGCCTGAAACTTTCGAGGATGTCTCTATCCGCATCGCTTGTTGTCAGTATCACAACAGGGACGACTTCCAGAATGTTGTCAGATTTTATCAGACGAAGGAATTCTCGCCCGCCCATACCAGGCATATTCAGGTCGAGCAAAATCAAATCGGGCATTAAAGCTTGTTCCTCTTTTATTTTCTGAAGATAGGCCAAAGCGTCCTCACCGCAGTTAAATACAAGAGGCATATTGGTTATTTTCTGCTCTCTCAGCGAGGTCTTGATGAGCTTTTGGTCGCCCGGGTCATCCTCAACCAACATAATTGTTACTGCTTTGTAAATTTCCATTTTTGCTCCAATATTTCAAAAAGTTGTTAAACTAATTTGCTATATCACACTTGAAACTGGGTACCAGTACTGCACTATTGTTTCGAATACCGAATTATATTCCTGCAATGACGCCATTTTATGTATATAGCCCGCCGCGTGCAGTTTGTAACATTCATCCACATCGTTTTGCTGGTCTGACGAAGACAGCACCACTATCGGAATAGACTCAAAATCTTCACTGGCTTTTATTTCTTTCAGAAAGCCTTTGCCGCCCAGTCCGAGCATATTCAAATCAAGCAGAATCAAACCTGGCCGCGGAAATTTCGCCGGATTATCCAGCGTCTTCTGCAAATATTTTAAAGCGTATTCGGCATTGGGTACCATTTTAAGATCTACATTGTACCCGCAGTTCATCAGCGCGTTTTTGACCAGAACCTGATCTGCCGAATCGTTTTCGATTAACAGCACTTTTATTAGTTTATTTTCCATATATTCCCCTTTCATACTTTCACGCACGAAACTATTGATCTCCATCGCATACAATTTCGCACATATACATATTTATACTGAACATCCTTCCACCGCACTGGCAGGTGTCAGTTTCTTTTTACTGTCATTTATCACAATATCATATCCATATCCCAAATCCATATATGCGATTCCTCTGCTCATTATGGCCGGATTCCGCCTATACAGTTGACTTTTCTTCGGCACTTACTGCATCTGACTTAACCTGATTTTTGGAGTCAATAACATCATATTCTACATTGTTGCCGACAGCAGGCACCGTAAACCAGAAAGTCGAGCCTTTGCCGTATTCGGATTCAGCGCCGATTTTCCCGCCGTGGCGTTCGGCGATTTTTTTGCACACGGCAAGACCGATGCCCGTACCCTCGTATTCGTTTCTCGTATGCAAACGCTTGAACATCGCGAATATCGAGGTCAAATATTCCGGCTTGATTCCGATTCCATTATCGGACACTTCGATTCTAACCATTCCGTCTGCGTCCGGTTTGCTGGCGATAGTTATTTTCGGCGTTCTGTCCTTCGGCTGGTATTTTATGCCGTTGGCGATAATATTTTGCAGCATTTGACGTATTTGACCTGGGTCTGCGTTAACACAAGGCAGCGACGCGGGAACTTCTACGATTACGTTTTTCTCCTGCAGAACAACCGACAGTTCGAACTGCCGCAATTGTGTTATAATTTCGTTCAGGTCAACAGCCTGCGGCGGAAGTTTCCTTGTACTTGCACGCGAGTAAGCCAGCAGCCCCTCAATCATCATATTCATTCGGGTTGCGCCGTCTATCATAAACTTCAGGTTTTCAGAGTCATCGGCATCAAGTTTGTCTTTCAATGATTTTTCCAAAATACTGCCGAACGCCGTGATTTTCCGCAGCGGCTCACGCAAATCGTGCGAAGCTATATAAACAAAATTTTTCATTTCCTCGTTTGCCTCTTTGAGTTTGACCATTGAACTCTCAAGCTCTGCGTTAAGATGTTTCACCTTTTCTTCATCTTTCTTGCGATCGGTTATATCCATGAAAGCCTCAAGAAGCACTTCCTCGTTGCCGATTTTCAGAGGTACTGCGGTTTTTATGATAGGTATTGTTTGTCCTTGCTTTGTTATTAATTTTCTTTCAGAATGATCAAGCGTTTGTCCGCAATCCAGAATCGGACATTTATTTATTTCCGCCGGACATAACGTACGATGGCACAGACTGCCGACAAGTTCTTCCTTGTCAAAGCCTGTCAGTTTCATCACGGCATTATTTACTCTTCGAATTATTTTGTCTTTTCCGACAACAAGAACGCCGAAAGGCATTGCGTCTAACATATCCTGCAGAATCTGTTGCGAGCGTCTTATCTCTTCTTCCGCCTTTTTACGTTCGGTTATTTCATTTTCAAGAACAGCATTAACCGACTCCAATCGCCGTTTTGCAGTCTCGATTTCTCTGTTTTTGTTTTTTAAGGCACTTGCCGCGGAAGCAGCTTCCTTGAGGGAGAAAAATGTTTCCCCTCGAGCTACCAGTAGGTCAATAAGATGGTCATGCTCTGGAAAATCGTCCATGGAAAACAATGACAGGTCCTCGTTAGTTTTCGCATTCGGCGTTGCCAACAGAACAAAGCCGTCACCGGAACGCAGCCATCGACCAATTAAAGGGGTTTCGTTATTGTTATTAAGAAGTAAAAATTCGCGGGATTCGTCCACTTTTGTTTGCAGAATTACCGTAGATATTTCTTCAGAACAATTTTTTAATTTAAGCAGGTCAGATATTCTTATGCCGACTGCTTCAGGCCTATGTTTTAGGATTGCACTGCTCGCCCACATTATCGTCATATTTTCGTCCGTCACAAGAATGAACGGCACTATGCCCGACAATGACTCTAAACTAATTTCCGTAATGGCAGCATCCTGTTTCATGGGAAGCTTATCTCCATAGTACATCGGTTGTCCCCCTTGTACATGCAGGCCGTTTCACGAACCTCAAGCTGCTGGCCAAAGAGTATTCCCACGCCGAGAATCAGTCCGCGAAGCACGGCGCACAGCCGACGTCCGGATGAGTAATGCATAAGCAATCGACCGTCCGGCAGTTCCTCATAGTCAAACTTGGGAGGCAACGCACCTAAAACACTTCTGGTAACATGTTCGTGAACTCGACCCATATTAAGAAGAAATTCACGAGGCGACAAACCTGCCATCTGAAAATACGTGGGGTAGTACTTTTTCAGAACATTCGGCACCATAAACTTTCCATACTCGACCATCACTGTTTCCAATGGCAGGCCGGAAACCTCTGATGCAGCCTTGATCAAAGCTATTGTCATCTCATCAGGATAGTCAAGGCTGACAGCAAAGAATGGCTCCTCGCAGCCGGCAATCGACTTGACTTTTTCCCATGCCGGCTCTCCATATTTATTCTCAACCATTTCTTGAATGCCCTTATTGATAATACCTTTCATAACGACCTTCCTTAATCCAGGATTTCCAACTTATTCCCACTCAGCTTCGCCGCCAGTCCTACATTCGATATTTTGATCTGCATACTTTTTTATAAACCAATTGTTATTAAAACACTTACAGACACTATAGTTAACATTATTAAATCGTCATAAAAAGGGATGCTGTTGATGAAATTCTATGAAAATGAGAACTGTGGGATATATTTAGCAAAAAAGCAAAATTTATCGGACGCAAACTCGGCTGATTTTTTTTAAATGAATTATGGACTTGAATTGTTACTTTTGCGCTTTTTCCAGTTCGCTAAGATACGCAAGTGTTTTTTCAAGTTTGTCGGTCAGGTGCTTGAGTTTGAGCATTGTCCGGACTCTCGTCAGTAGTTCGAATTTATTCACCGGCTTGCTCAAAAAATCGTCAGTTCCGGATTCAATCGCCCTTTCGATATCGCCCATTTCGCTAAGGGCAGTAACCATAATCACCGGCAAATCCGCTGTAGCCGGATTGTTCTTGATTCTTCGGCAGACTTCAAAACCGCTCATCTTCGGCATCATAACGTCCAGCAGAACCAAATCAGGCTTGTTTTCCTTGATAATTTCCAGCGCAATAATGCCGTCCTGTGCTGGTATCGTCTTACATTCAATGTCTTCCAAATACGCCTGTATCAATTCCAAATTCTGCTCGTTGTCGTCAACTACCAGAATTTTCGCGATTTCTTTTCCACTGTCGTTCATATTTTTTTTCGCCGTACTTTTACCAGACATAGTATAATATTTCCTTTTATCCGCCGTTCTGTTCAACAAAATCTCTTACCTCCGGCCGGAGGTAAATTGTTTCGATATCAACGATTTCTTTTACTGCCCTTGCGCAATTTAACGCGTTCTCATAAATATTAGAATCGGTATCCATAAAAAACATATACCCATTCTTCAATTTGCACAATCCCGCTCCCCCGCCACCCATAGAATCTTTACGTATCTTAACACTGTTGTTCTCCAACAGCTCCACTAAATCGTCAAGTATAGCTTTATTTTCCATACTTTTAAGGAATTTCGTCCATAATGTCGATATCTACAATGGGTTAATATACCGTAATAGCAGTATTTTTTAAAGTATTTTTTATAATTAATATAAAGTGCCCACGGCACATAAATGGAGTCTATATTGGCACCGATTATCGCAAAACGCAGATCCCTTAACAAAGAAATAAGCGAACAACTGCTGCAGAAAAAGGAATTGGAAGCCCGCCTTACACGTTTGCAGACGCTTGCCAACCTCGGCACACTTACGGCTATGATTGCACACGAAATAAATAATATCCTTATGCCGTTAAGCAATTACGCCAACGTCGCCTTGAGCAATCCGAACGATAAAGCGCTTACCGAAAAGGCATTGCAAAAGACAGTCCACAACAGCGCAAGAGCGTCTGAAATCCTCGACAGCATAATGGCCATCGTCAACGGCGAAGCCGCCGAAAAACGCGTCTGCCGATTCAAACAGCTCGTCAGCGAAGTATTCTCCTGCATCAGCAGAGATTTCGAAAAGGACTGCATCAAAGTCGTAAAAGAAATACCGGACGATTTAGACGTTTCCGTCGTACCGGTGCAGATGCAGCAGGTAATGATGAACCTGATAATCAACGCCCGCGAGGCAATGCTGCCAAGAGGCGGAGCTTTAACTATAACAGCCAGACAGGAAAACAATTCTGTTATTATTGAAATCACAGACACAGGAAGCGGAATTTCAGCCGAAGATATGGAAAAAATCTTCCAGCCTTTCTTCACGACCAAAACGCCGACATCACCTGCCGCGCGAGCAGGCGCCGGACTTGGCCTGCATTTCTGTAAAGAGATTGTCGAATCGCACGATGGCACAATTAGCGTAGAATCAAACGCAGGCAAAGGTACAAAGTTCTCTATCACACTTCCAAAATAAACGCAATTTCGTGTTCACCTGTGTTACGAAAATACACGACTTATGGCTGTTTTTACTCAAAATAAGAATGCGCACGTTTTGAACAGTTTCTCTTCTAACCGTCTGCCAAATATCAGATTAACGTTTTTTTCAGTTTTTCAATTTTTTATCAAAAACAGTGTTTAATACGCGCAAGTATTCGGCAAAACGTCAAAAAAACACTCAAAATCCTTCTCAAAAATCAAAAAATTCGAAAATTAGCCAAATCAGCGCAAGTATTCGCTTGCGCAAAATTTCAAACATACTATTAGTAGTAGTCAGCAGCCAGCAGCAAATAGAAATTGCGCGTTCTTATCGCAAAATTACGCAAGGCGCAAGTTTCACAAACAAAAAAAATTACTAAATCACGGTAAAATGCACTGAAATCAACTGGAACGATAATAAATGTCAGTGAAATCGTCAGAAATAACAGAAATGGAAAATCGGTGTTTTGAAAACTTGCAGAGTTTTACGAAGAACACAGAACTTAGAACTCAGAACATAGAATACGGAATTAACTGGCGGCAGACAAGCGTTACGTGGGAATTTTAAATTCTTAATGCTTAATTTTTAATTAAAAAAAGGACTGCCCTATTAATATCTAAAATGTACCGGACACCTTTATTTCTTCCTGCCTACGGCAGACAAGCATTTCGCGGGAATCTAAATTAATTGGTGGCTGTCCCTAATTATTCTCTAATTATTCTAATAGGTCGGCTACTCGTAAGTATTATAAGTATTTTCTATATTAACGCCAATGCTGATATGCACTGGTCAACAACATTACTAAAATATACTTTCATACTGTTCGCAACTATTTTAATTTCATCTTCAGTAAAATTGATCTCATCATCTTCTCTTAAATTTGTTTTGATACTTCTGGGATCCGCATCCTTAATTTGGTCTAGTGCCTTTTTGTTCATGATCCCAGCGGAATGTACTAAAACATGTCTGCAATGCTGAGCTAAAATAATATTATTTGTATTTAAATCTTTTGGTATTTCGAAATCAAAATAATTATTGAATTCTCTAAAAATACTTTTCATGTCTTGAAAATTTATTTCTTTTCTTTTTACAAGCAATTCAGCAACTTTTTTGGGGGACAAGTCAAAATTTAGATCTATCAATTCACCGATCGTAATTTTAATATCGTCCTTGTCTTTGCTTTTTATAGCTTGAGAAAAATTTTTCAATTTGTGGGACAAGGATATTATAAATAAATCTTCTACAGCAGAAGCAAAATATGAAACTAATAATACAATACATTGATTAAACATTTTTTGATAATGAATCGCTAAAGAATCATGCTGCCTAATATCTTTTAGTATTTTATATTGATTATTAATAGTTTGGAGTTTGGGAGAATTTGGTGAAAACTTTTCTAAAGCATCTTTAGCTGTTTGAAGGCTTTTTAACCCTATTCCTTGGACAAGTTCATCGAATTTCATTAAATCGAATACTGATTCAATATTATCATCAAATGATTTACTTACTATTTTTATATTTTCTTTAATCATTTTTAAACGGGTTTGATTCAAAATTATTTTAATTTACACATAATACCAAAACACAAAATCCAAAAATATAGCTGGAAATAATTGTTCAAATTAGTTTTTATTTTATCAATTCACGTACTTTTCCAAGAAGAAGTTTTGCTCTATCAGTTAAAAATTGATCAAAATTTAAGTCTAATGAATTTTCCGGGCATAAGGCGTGGATCATTATATCTTTTAATGTAGTATTAGGAATTAATGTTTTATATTCGTTCGGTGCTTTGTCTTTTATTTTTTGGTTGTCTGCATTGCTAAGAAAGCAGAAATTTGCTAAACAGTTGATTTTATTTTGTGGCGTACCCAATCTTTTTAAATATTTATTTGGGAAAATGTGATGAAATTCATTCCGGTTTGCTTTTTTAAGAACTTCTTCTAGATCAACATTTGCACCAGAAATAAACGATTTAGGTGAAAATTGTGATAGTAGCAAAATGAATGATTTGGTGTTTACAGAAGATACGTTAAAACGACTATTTAAAAAAAATGATTCGTCAATATTTACATTAAATTCTTTAAGTTTATAATCTGGATTTGCTTTTAATTTCTGAAACTCTGCAATATCGGTTTCATGCCTTTTATTAACGCCCGCAGAATATCTTTGAGAAAATATTGACCTCCAAAACCACCTTAAAATTTCTCGTCTTTGACTGTCAGTCATTGTCATTCCAGCTATTTTATTTGAGGCAAAGAATGTGGTTAGTCCAACCATCATTGAAGCAAATGGCATACAAGCCAGCGAAGATACTTTGACTTCTTTTTTTAAGAAGTCTATGCTACTCTTAATGCCATTCTCTACTTCCAAGAATTTATTCCTAACATCTTCCCCTTGCATTCTCAGGATAGCTGATGGAGAAGCTTCATTTACTATAACCCCACTACAACATTTAAGCTGTAAATCTTGATCATTTGAAAAATCACCAAAACCAAATGGTGAAATTTGTTCCACCAGAATATTAAATTTTTCTTGTAAATCGAAATCTTCTGACCAACTCCATGCAGTTAATAATTGGTATATATCCAATTCTGTGCCAGCCCTGTTAATTCTTTCAAATACAATTGCCACCTTATTTCTATCGTCCGTCTCGAGAGATTGTACTTGAATCAATGCTTCTTTAAACTTTTCTTGTACTTTATCAATCTTTGCAATTTTTTCACCAACAAAATTACTTGTTGCTCTGCGATATTCCGCAGAATCAAACATTGTCTTCATTGGAAAATGACGTTTAACATCAACTTCCGAATCTCTTAAAGCAAAAAAAAGACTATCTTGAAGATTCTCGTCAACATCTACGTCAAAATATATATCTATCCATTCGTTTTCAGTATTATCAATGGATGGTTTTAACTCTGTTTGAAAAACACTAAATAGTGAAGTCAATCTTTGCTGACCATCTAACACATAGTTAACGGGGTAGTCTTTTTTAGGTTCAGGTAAAACAAAATGGCCAAGACTTTTTTCGGATTTCAACCTATTATCAGTGCACCATAAAAAAATGGTACCTATAGGAAATCCTTTGTAAATACTATCTATTAAGAAAGCTACCTGATCTGGTAACCATACATATCCTCTTTGAAATGCTGGAATTCTAATGTCCCCTGACGAAATACGATCAATAATTTTTCTTATTGTTAATGGTTCTGCCATTTTATTTCCTTTATAATTATATTTTTTATTTCTTCTCAATCTTCAATGTTTACTGTACCCGCTCTCGGAATATTCATTGACGGATTCAATACTCCCCCGGCACAGGTCCGGGGGCTAAATAAACTGATGATTCCTCGTGATGGCAAAAATAATACCGCCACGTTTTTCATTTTCGCTCCCGTAAAAAAATATATATAGATATTGTATGGGCTTTTTTGTTGTTTTTCAAAGCGAAAATGTAAGGAATTGAATTTTTTGTTGGAAACCACCTACGGCGGGAATGACACAGGGCATTTAATGTTGAAGATTTTTTGAAATTTCTGTTTTATAACCCTGCCAAAGTTCCCTCTGATTTTTCTTTGCAGGGCAGAAAAATCCAGAAGAATCGGGAATTGAAATGATGGCAGGGCTAACCAGATATGTCATTTTTGTAAAATAACTAAATTTTCTATGTTACCTAAACTATCGGCCGATATACTACTTACGTACATGTACATTAATAACAGAGATACTATCGCGATATGAAAAGCAATGTTTATAAGTTGATTATTCACAAAGAGTTAAGAATAAGGCTCTTTGTGTGTTTATTGATATTGGCGGTCTGCAATCTACTGGGGGGTTGCAGCCCTGCCGAGCGGCGCGATGAAATTGACAAAAAAGCAGAAAAAATTCTTGCCGAAAAGCAGTTCGAAGCGACCGGCAAAAATTCACCTTTTTCTATCGAACGGCCAAGCGATATTCTCCGAAAACGGCTGCTCAAAGGTCAAAAACTTCCTGTGTCCGGTGCGGCGTCTTTGGGCGTGGAAGATTTACAAAAAATCGAACATTGGCCGGAGAAAAATTATCCCGCTGAAGTTGTCAGCGGAAAAACAAACGACATCAACGATGTTAATCAGACAGTCGTAATTTCACTGATGCAGTCGCTGCAAATCGGCGCTTATAACAGTATGGATTATCAAACGAAGAAGGAAACGATTTTCCAAACTGCGCTTGACCTTGAACTTGAACGCAACGAATTCCGCAACATATTTTTCGCACAGCTTCAAAATCTCACGAGTACGGACACAACCGGCAACAGGACTGTAAGCGGAAACGTGGTCAGCGGCGATGTCGGCGTCAGCAGAAAATTTATGAACGGCGCAGAAATATCTTCTTCGCTGGGAATAGATTTGGCTAATCTGCTCACACTCGGCGGAGCATCCTCGACAGGACTTGCGGGCGATGCGAGTATTTCCATCCCCCTGCTGCGAGGTTCCGGAAGGCATATTGTTACAGAGCCGCTCGTTCAGGCGGACAGAAACGTTATTTACTCATTCTGGGATTTTGAACAATACAAAAAAGATTTCGCGGTCAATGTCGCGACGAAATATCTGTCCGTAGTTCAGCAATTAGACAGAATCAAAAACAGCGAGGCAGACTATCGCAGCAGAATCGCGTCGGCTAAAAGAAGCCGAAGGCTTGCCGATGCGGGCAGAATTCAGGAAATCGAAGTCGACCAAGCGGTGCAAACCGAATTGTCCGCACGGCAAAACTGGATATCATCAGTACAAGCATATAAAAACCAATTGGACTCATTTAAAGTATTCCTCGGGCTTCCGCCGGATGCGAATATAGCGCTTGACCCGAATGAACTTTCCAAACTTGTCGCATCGTCGAAAGCGATGATGAAGTTAGCAGATGAACAGGCTAAACTTGAGAATGCCGATGCGAACGATGCTAACAGCCTTGTGCTGCTGCTCGAGCCTGATTATAAAAACGCAGGGCATTATGAGATTAAAGAGCCTAACGCTGTTCGGCTGGCATTTTTCAACAGACTTGATTTGCGAACGACTGAAGGTATGGTTTACGATTCGCAACGAGCGGTTGTTGTGGCGGCGGACGCATTGCGGGCTGAATTGACGTTTCTGGGAAGAGCAAATATCGGCTCGCGAAGGTCTTCGGTCGGCTCGGCGACAAATGACAATGCACACTTTGTGTCCAACGAAGGACTTTTCGAATCGCTGGTAACTCTTGATTTGCCGATTGAACGAACCGAAGAAGCTGTGGCCTATCGCAACAGTTACATTCTGCTTCAACAGGCCGTGCGTGATGTTCAGGCGACGGAAGATTCAATTAAATTGGATATTAGAAATTCTTTGCGAAGTTTGCTTGAAG
Source organism: Planctomycetaceae bacterium (assembly GCA_021371795.1). Taxonomy (NCBI): domain Bacteria; kingdom Pseudomonadati; phylum Planctomycetota; class Planctomycetia; order Planctomycetales; family Planctomycetaceae; species Planctomycetaceae bacterium. The sequence continues at coordinate 375,455 of JAJFVK010000019.1, forward strand.
CTCGTGAGAATATGTACATACAGGCAAAGGCGGTTGCTGTCGCACAGAAGCGTGTCAAAAGCGTAAATATGTTTTTGGACGCGGGCCGAGCGGCAATGCGTGATTTGACTGACGCACAGGACGCTTTGCTTGAGGCGCAGAATTCGCTGACGGCGGCGGTTGTGCAGTATAGAATAGCGGAATTGAATATACAAAGAGATATGGGCGTTTTGGAAATAGATGAAAACGGTCTTTGGAAAGAATATGGTAATTAAATCAAAAATTAAATATCAAATATCAAAATTGTGGAATCTAATCCTGATTCATCCAGGAGATAAATTATGAAATTATTAAATAGCAAATACATTATCGGCGTGGTGGTGCTTGCGGCAGCGGTACTGCTGCTGTCTGGATACTTTCTGACTGCAAACGATAATTCAAAATCCAACGGGCCGATATACACAGTCAAAAAAGGCCCTCTGACTATCAGCTTCGTAGAGTCTGGAACGATAAAGGCCAGAGACCAAATCATACTCAAAAGCGAAATTGAAGGCAAAACGCTGATTACCTACGTCGTGCCGGAAGGAACACGTGTAAAAAAAGGCGAACTGCTTATTGAATTAGATGTGAGCGCTCTTGAAGATACGAAAATCGATCGTGAAATAGACGTTCAAAACGCGGAAGCAGCATATATAAGCTCAAACGAAAACCTCGCGGTCGTTAAAAACCAGACGACAAGCGATGTTGACCTTGCGGTGCTGACGCTTGATTTCGCAAAACAGGATTTGGAAAAATATACCAAGGGCGATTATCTGAACGAACTTCACAAACGAGACGCGACAATAACGCTGAACAAAGAAAAATTTGAGCGTGCCAAAGACACGCTGATGTGGTCGGAAAAACTCGCGGGAGAAAATTTCATTTCCAATACTGAACTTCAGGGCGACAGGCTCGCAAAAGATGAAGCGGAAATGAATGTGCAAATCGCAGAACAGGATAAAAAACTGCTCGAAGAATACACCTATAAACGGGAACTTGCACAAAAGACAAGTGATGTCAATCAGGCGGAAATGGCGCTTGAACGCACAAAACGCAAGGCTCACGCCGATGTTATACAGGCCGAAGCGGAACTAAAAGCAAAAGAATCCGAATTCGGACGTCAAAAAGACAAACGCGACAAAATTGTGATGCAAATTTCAAAAACAAAAATATACGCACCGGACGACGGGCTTGTAATTTACGCAAGCAGTGCGAAAAATACCGGCGGCTGGCGAGGCTCAAGCAGCGAACCGCTTGATGTCGGAGTGGAAGTCTATGAACGCCAGGAATTGATTTACCTGCCGACGGGCAACGCTTCTGATGCGGAAATTATGGTGCACGAATCTTATCTGAAAAAAATATCAAAAGGAATGCCGACGGTTATCACAGTCGATGCGCTTCAGGACAAAAAATACTATGGCACAATTCAACAAATTGCGCCCCTGCCGGATGCGCGAAGCATGTGGATGAATCCGGACCTGAAGCTGTACACCACTAAAGTCAGCATCGACGGCGAAGATGTTACGCTGCGAAGCGGTATGAGCTGTCAGGCGGAAATTATCGTCGCACAGTACAAAGAAGCACTTTATGTTCCTCTGCAGGCAGTTATCAGAATCGGGCAGGAACCTACAGTGTATGTCAAAAACGGCAAAACTTTCGAGCCGAGAACAGTTAAAGTCGGATTGGATAACAACAAAGTCATTCACATCATTGAAGGGCTAAAAGACGGAGATGTAGTTCTGCTCAATCCTCCACTCAAAGCGGCAGCAACGGCGAACACAAAGACCGACAAAGATTTCGGTGATGGTATGCAGGGGAAAATCTCTGACGGACTGAAAAGCGTCGAGACAACTATAAATGCAAACACCGATACAAACACCGCCCCGGCAGCTACGCCAAAAGACGATGCCGAAGCCAAAAAAGCTGAACGAATCAGGAAAAAACTTCAAAATATGACGCCTGAACAACTCGAAGAAATGAAAAAGAAATTCGAGAAAATGACGCCGGAAGAACAAGAGAAAGAAAAAGAAAAAATGAAGAAAATGTTCGAAAGCGAAAATTAAATTTCAAAATTGCGGATTCGCCTGCGGCGACAGTATTTTATGGACATAGTCAGATTTAATAATATTCACAAGATTTATGAAATGGGAAGCGAACCTGTACGTGCGCTGGACGGGGTGAGTATCACATTTGAAAAAGGCAGCTTCTGGGCGATAATGGGGCCAAGCGGGTCGGGTAAAAGCACAATGATGAATATTCTCGGCTGCCTTGACCGCCCTACTTCCGGACAGTATTTGCTGCAGTATAAAGATGTGAGCACGCTGGACGACGACGAGCTAAGCGATATCAGACTCAAATACATCGGCTTCATCTTTCAAAGCTTCAATCTGATTCCGCAACTAACGGTTCAGAAAAATATCGAACTGCCGTTGTATTATCTGGGCTGGAGCGCTGAAGAAAGTGAAAAAAAAGCGAAAGAACTGGCTGAGAAAGTCGGACTTGAAAGCAGACTTAATCACAGGCCTGCGCAGCTTTCCGGCGGACAAATGCAGAGAGTGGCCGTTGCGCGTTCGCTGGCTGCCGACCCGCATATTATTCTCGCCGATGAGCCGACAGGAAATCTCGACAGTCATACAGGCGTTCAGATTATGGAACTGCTGACTGAACTGAATAAAGAAGGCACAACGATTATTATGGTAACGCACGAGCCGGATATCGCGGCTTATGCGCGCAGCCGACTGCATATGAAAGACGGTCTTATAGAGAAAATCGGATAACTAAATGCAAAAATTAAAAATAAAAAATCAAAATTGTGGAATCCCGACAATGCCGGGATGGCTGTTTTATTTCGGCTATGCCTGTATGGAAAATTATGTATATTAAACTATTCAGGTTAATGTAAAAGCAATGGCACTGCATCAATCAAAAATCGCGAGAAACGTACTGTCAGGCATCGAAAACCTGCTGCTGCATAAACTGCGCTCGTGTCTGACGATGCTGGGCGTTGTGTTCGGCGTCGGCAGCGTCGTAGCGATGCTCGCGGTCGGCGAAGGCGCAAGCAAAGACGCACTTCTTCGCATACAGAAATTAGGCAGTAATAATATCATTATCAACTCGGTCAAATCCCTGGAAGAAGATGCACAATCCACGCAGCATTCGCACATGAGCATATACGGCCTGACCTATCTCGATTACGACAGGATACGAACAAACTTTCCGACCGTTAAACAGGTATCGCCGGCAAAACTTATCCGCAAAGAATCAAAAGTCGGGTCCAATATACTGGAACTGCGAATCGTCGGCACAACAAGCGAATGGTTCCAACTGGTTCCACGACAAATACTGGCAGGCAGAGTGTTCGACCAGAGAGATGTTGAAAATTGCTCGGCAACGGCAGTGCTGACGGAATTCGGAGCAAGAAAACTGCTGGCAAACAAAAACTCCATCGGTCAGCCAATCAAAATCGGCGGCGATTCGTTTGAAGTAATAGGAATTATCAAAAACGAAGAAGGCATGGCCGGAAATATTCAGATTCCGGACCAGCAGGTTGATGCTTATGTGCCTTTGAGCACAGTTAAAAAATATTTCGGCGATACCTTTTTTAAAAGAACAAGTGGCACGATGACGTTTGAACTCGTCGAACTGCACCAAATTATTGTGCAGGCCGACGATATCAAAGATGTCGAGGACACTGCGGCCGGCATCGAGAGAATGCTGCAGAGCTTCCACAAGAAAAACGATTATGTTATAAGCGTTCCACTTGCCCTTCTCAAAGAGGCAGAGGCAACCAAGCAAAGATTCAATATCGTTCTCGGTTCAATTGCAAGCATAAGTCTGCTCGTCGGCGGTATCGGAATTATGAATATTATGCTCGCATCCGTTACCGAACGTACCCGCGAAATAGGCATCCGGCGGGCTATCGGCGCCAAACGACGACAAATTGTCATCCAATTTCTTATCGAAACGGTCGTGCTGTCTACACTGGGCGGCATCATAGGACTGGCGATGGGAATCACTATTCCGCTAATCATTACGTACTTCGCGAAAATGCCGACGGTTATCACACCCATCAGTATTATTCTGCCCCTGTTCATCAGCGTAGGCATCGGCATTATCTTCGGGCTTTATCCGGCAATTAACGCCGCGAAAGTTGACCCGATTGTCGCATTAAGACACGAATAGATTCAAATTCGAAATACTAAACACTAAATCCTAAACAATATCAAATTACCAAAATTCTAATGTTCAAAACAACTGAATGACCAACAACCAAATACGTCAGTGGCATGAAAGAGGAAAATATTGTCATTTTGTCTAATTATGTTATACTAATCGCTTTATAATTATCAGGGAAGATACAATGTTTGAAAAGTTACTGATACCGCTGAAAAAAGTTTCTCTGCGCAAAGGATTTTTCCGCCTTACAGATTCGGCTGTGTTGAAATTTTATCAGGACAACGCTATTAGCAATCCTGAAGGATATAAAATTGAAATTCTCGCTGACGGTGTAGAAATTTTTACCGCGACAGAAGCCGGCAGTTTCTACGCTATTCAAACCCTCAAAGACCTCTCGGTAATTTATAACGATAAACTGCCCTGCTGCGTTATCGAGGATTGGCCTGATTTCAAACGACGAGGCGTTTATCTCGACTGCTCACGCGGAAAAGTGCCGAAGTTAAGCACGCTTAAACAACTGACAGAGAGACTGGCACGCTGGAAAATCAACGAACTGCAATTATACATCGAAAATGTTTTCACATTCAAAAAACATCCGCTTATCGGCAAAGGCTACAGTCCTTTCACGCCGGCGGAAATTATCGAATTGCGGGAATACTGCAAAAAATATCACATAAAACTCGTCGGCTCACTGGCAAGTTTCGGGCACTTTGAAAGAATACTCTCGCTGCCGAAATATCAGCATCTTGGCGAACTTGCGGGCTATCGCGGACTTCCTGGCGGAACAACGCTCTGTCCCATTGACGCCGGTTCAATAAAACTCGTAAGCGATTTATACAGCGAATTTGTGCCGCTGTTCGAAGCTGAAGACTTTAACGTCTGCTGCGATGAGACGTGGGAACTGGGCGAAGGCAGGAGTAAAAAATTGGCCGACAAAATCGGCAAAGGCGAAATATACCTGCAATTCCTGTTGAAAATTCATAAGCTCTGCCAGAAATACGGCAAGCGGATGAATGTCTGGGCGGACATTGTTCTAAAGCATCCTGAACTGCTGAAAAAACTGCCGAAAGATATTGTTATGCTCAACTGGGAGTACGAACAGGCCGGCGAAAATTTATATCGCACAAAAGAAATCGCCAAGGCGGGTCTGCCGTTTATGGTCTGCCCCGGCACAAGCAGTTGGCTCACTCACGGAACAAGACTTGCCAACGCGATGGGAAACGTTGCTAATTTCGCCAAACAGGGACGAAAATTCGGAGCTGAAGGACTTCTCAATACCGACTGGGGTGATAACGAACATCGTAATCTGCTCGGCGTGAGTCTGCATAGTTTCGCACACGGCGCTGCGCATAGCTGGAACGGCAAAGCAGTCGATGAAGAGAAATTCACTCAAAAGTTTTGCGCCAGTATTTTTGGGCAGGAAAATAAAAAAATCGCAGATATAATAAAGAAGATTGGCAGTAATTACCTCACCTGCGGAACAAACGTACCGAATAGAAGCTGGCTGTATCCCGCACTTGTCGAACCGGTAAAAAACATCACACCAGACAGCTATATTTATAAAATGAGCGACAAGGGATTGAAGAAAATAATTGCAGACTCATACGAGTGCAGATACACGGGTCTGCCCCTACAAAACTTTGAAAAGATTACACTGGAAGAAATACAGCTTGCGGCAAGAATGGATGTTCTGGCAGCCAAAAGAGCACTGGCTATCAAAAATAACAAGTATTCAGAACTGCGGAAATTGCAAAAGCCGTTTATGGGAATGGCGGACGATTTCAAAAAATTATGGCTGATAAGAAATAAGCCGTCGAGATTAAAAGATAATTTAAAATTATTTCAACAAGCCACAGAGTTTTAGCCACAGAGAACACAGAGCTCACAGAGAAAAAAATATGCGAATAATCGGATTAATGGCAGGAACCAGCGCTGACGGAGTTGACGCAGCGGCGGTAGAAATCAAAGGGACACAAGTGAAAGTCCTTGCGTTCGATACTTTCGTGTTTTTGCCGGAGGTCAGAAGAAAAATTCTCGAACTCGGCGAACAGAAACGATTTTCCGCAGGTGAAATTTCAGATTTTAATTTTCAGCTTGGTGAAATTTTTGGCGATGCGGTTATGAAATTATGCAAAAAGCATAAAATCAATCTCAAAACTATCGACCTTATCGGTTCGCACGGTCAAACAATTTTTCACAGGCCGGCGAAGAGCACTTTTCAAATTGGCGAGCCTTCCATAATCGCTTATAAGACCGGCACAACAACGGTAGCCGATTTCAGGCCGAAAGATATTGCCGCCGGCGGTCAGGGTGCGCCGTTAGTTCCATTCGCGGATTATTTTTTGTTTAAGTCAAAGAAAAATCGGGCGATTCAGAATATAGGCGGTATCGCAAACGTTACTTTTTTACCGAGCAACTACAAATCTAAAGATATTATTGCCTTTGATACAGGGCCGGGTAATATGATTATCGACAGGCTGGTATTTTTACTGACGAAAGGCAAACAGAACTTCGACAGAGGTGGAAAAATAGCCGCTAAAGGAAAAGTAAATCAAAAAATCCTTGCACAGATGCTGGCCAATCCGTATTTTCACATCAAGCCTCCAAAATCGACCGGCAGAGAACTTTTCGGCAAAGAATACACTGATGCGTTTTATAAAAAACTTCCCAATGAAGATATAATCACAACCGCGACGGCCTTTACCACTGTCAGTATCACGGACGCATACAAAAAGTTTTTGCCGAAAATGCCGGATGAAATTATTCTGTGCGGAGGCGGAGCGAAAAATAAAACTTTAGTTGCAATGCTGAAAGAAAACACTAAAAGCAAAATTATGTTTACAGATGATTTCGGAATCAATAGCGACGCCAAGGAAGCGGTATCGTTTGCGATTCTGGCTTATGCGACGATAAAGGGAATTGCAAATAACGTGCCGAGCGCAACCGGCGCAAAACAAGCAGTAGTTTTAGGGAAAATAATACAGGGATAACTTACGCATCGCCGTACCGGCGACGGCTAAACGAACTATGAAAAAACAAAAAATATTACCAACGACAGAAAAACGGAATAAGAAAAGCGCAAACATTGACAGGCTTTCCACTATTGGAATTGTCAAACTTATCAACGGCGAAGACAGACTTATTGCCGGCGTGGTCGGCAAAGAAGCGGGTAAAATAGCCGCGGCGGTCGATATGATTGTCGAACGGTTCAAACGCGGCGGAAGGCTGTTTTATGTCGGAGCAGGCACAAGCGGCAGGCTTGGCGTTTTGGACGCTTCGGAATGTCCGCCGACGTTCGGCGTAAATCCTCTGCTGGTTCAGGGTATTATCGCAGGCGGAAAACGCGCTCTTGTGCGAGCGGCCGAGGGCGCTGAAGATAAAATCTACGACGGCATCGCGGCAATCATCAAACGCAAAATAAAACCTAATGATATTGTTGCCGGCATCGCGGCTTGCGGACTGACGCCTTTCGTTCGGGCGGCTCTGAAAGAAGCCAAACGCCGAAAAGCAGGTACGATTTTTATAACCTGTTCGGAGACTGCGAATGACAACGCGGCCGAGATAATTATCAATCCAGTTGTCGGGCCGGAAGTAATCACTGGCTCAACGCGGATGAAAGCAGGCACGGCAACGAAACTTGTGCTTAATCTGCTGACGACAACCGCAATGATAAAGATGGGTAAAGTTTACGGCAATCTTATGGTCGATTTGAAAGCAACAAATAATAAATTGAAAGACAGGTCGGTGCGAATTGTTGCGGAACTGACCGGACTTTCAAAAGCAAAGGCAAACGCCCTGCTGAAACGCGCAGACGGAAAAGTCAAAAACGCGATTGTAATGTTCTACCGCAAATGCGATTCGCAAAAGGCAATTGAAATATTGGATAGCTGCGGGCAATCGCTAAGGTATGCTATTGAAATCGACACAGATTAACACTGTTTTTTTAGACACGGATTCCGCAGCGGCGGAACACGGATTTACACTGTTTAGAAAAGATATAAAATGCACGGAATAGATTTGATTATTGTCATATTTGCGGTTTTTCTGCTTTTTGTGATTTCATACATTTTCGGGCGGAACGAACGCAGCACCAATGATTTTTTTCTCGGTGAACGCAAAGTTCCTTTAATCGTCGCCTGTCTTTCATTTGTCGCGACCGAAGTGAGCGCACTTACTATCGTGGGCGTGCCGGCGACTGCGTACAGCGAAAACTGGGAATATCTGCAATTTTTTATCGGCTCGGCGGCAGCGAGGATTATGGTCGCGTTTCTGTTTATACCGGTTTTTTATAAATATAACTGCACGAGCATTTACGAATATCTGCGGCATCGATTCGGGCCGGAGACGCAATACACCGGCTCGATATTTTTCTTCATCACACGATTAATCGGCTCCGGTGTGAGGCTTTACGCGGCGTGTATGGCGGTTGGAATTATATTAGGCTGGAATCTTGCGGTAACGCTGGCGGTGTTTATCGTTGTCAGTATCGTCTTCATCGCTTACGGAGGCGTAAAGGCGGTCGTATGGGCAGGAGCATATCAGGCGATAGCTTTTTTCTCGGCGGGTATTGCGCTTTTGGTTTATCTTTATTTTCATATCGACGGCGGATTATCCGCGATATGGCACACGGCAAATGAAGCTGGCAGATTAAGCGTTTTTAACTTTAAGCTCAACCTTAACGATGCGACAACATTTTGGGCTGGTACGGCGAACGCATTCTTTATCGGCCTTGCGGTTTTCGGCACCGACCAGGAATTAATGCAAAGGCTGCTGACTGTTGAAACAAGGCGGAAAAGTCAAAACGCGATTCTGCTGACCATTTCGGCTGCGCTGCCGATTCTGTGCATTTATCTTGCTATCGGAACTTTGTTTTATGTTTTCTTCGCCCAGAATCCGAATATAGAAGCTCCCGCAAAAGCAAAAGAAATTTTATCTTATTACACGGCCAATTTTCTTCCTGCCGGTTTGAAGGGGCTTGTGCTGGCGGCGATTATTCTGGCGAGTATCGATTCGCCGTTGTCTTCGCTGGCGTCTTCGTTTGTGATGGATATTTACAGGCCTTTGATTAAAAAGCAGGCGACGGAAAGGCATTATCTTAATGTTTCCCGCGGCGGTGTGATTGTTTTCGGTTTGATACTCGCCGGCATCGCACTGGCTTGTCAGCCGATAAAAAATATTCTGTGGTTCGCATTCGAGGTAATTTCCATAACAGGCGGCGCAACGCTGGGCGTTTTTCTTTTGGGCGTACTAACAAAATGCAAATCCAACGTCGGCAACGTCGCGGCAATGATTATCAGCACTGTTTCAATGGCAACGCTGCTTGTTTTATCGCATACGAAATTTATCGACCTTGCGTGGAGTTGGCTGATAGTTATCGGTACGATTGAAACTTTTGTGCTGGGATGGGCGTTTAGTGTGATATATTACAAAGACGAGATTGCTTCATAAATATAAGTTCTTCTTTAGCTTCAGATTGTTGTTTTGCACGTTCAATCCAGTCAGGCTGCGATACAAAGACACACGCCTCGTCATTGTCCATGCGCTCGGCGAGTGAAAACCAATCAATCCTGTTTAATACCGAACTGTTTCTCATAAATCCGCCTTTGAAAAAAATCCCAGGCAGGATGCTCTCACCCTGCCCGGAATTGAAGGGGAATAAAAATCTTAACTGTTAAATTCTTTCAAATCATCATTTTTGCCGTCATCGAGCGGAATAACGCTTTTTGACGATTTCGCCTTTGCGGCAATGGCAACCCTTTTTTCGGTCTTTTTTGACGGAGTACTGGTTTAATGATGAATACTATTGTCAAAATTTGACAGCTTGTGAGCTGAACTTCTCGGCTGAATGTTATTAATCGGCGCACCAGCTCTTTGCGTGCCGCTGCTTCCGCCGACGAGATTTACCAATTCCTGTACTATCTGGTTCATCTGTTCAGCTTGTGCGCTTAACTCTTCGGAAGCGCTTGCAGACTCTTCCGCATTGGCAGCGTTCTGTTGTGTTACCTTATCCATCTGGGCAACTGCTGTATTAACCTGGTCAATGCCCTGTGCCTGTTCAGATGAGGCAGCGGCTATTTCGCCGACGAGGTCGGTTGTTTTGCCGATGCTCGATACTATTTCTTCAAGAACTTTGCCGACTTCTGTCGCGATGTCAACGCCGTTCTTGGAATTCTTAACTGATTCTTCAATCATATTAGCAGTATTCTTCGCTGCTTCTGCTGACCTCATAGCGAGATTTCTAACTTCTTCAGCGACAACTGCGAAACCCTTGCCGGCTTCGCCTGCACGAGCAGCTTCAACAGCGGCATTCAATGCAAGTAAGTTAGTCTGGAAAGCTATTTCATCAATGACCTTAATGATTTTCGCGGTCTCATCAGATGATTTTTGTATGTCTTTAATAGCTTCGCTCATTCTGCTCATAGCCTCTGTACCATTGCCTGCTGCTTTGCGAGCTTCAGCGGCAAGCGTATTTGCCTGCTGTGCGTTGTCGGCGTTCTGCTTTGTCATAGAAGACATTTCTTCAAGACTTGAAGATGTCTCTTCCAGACCTGCGGCCTGTTCAGTAGCGCCTTCGGCAAGAGACTGCGAAGCGCTCGAAACCTGACCTGCGGCAGATGATACCTGCTGTGAGCCATCGGTAAGACCTGTGATTACGCGATTAATAGGTCTTACAATGCTTATTGACAGGAAAACGCCGAGGAACAACGCGACAACTGCACCAATAACCAGCGTTATAACCATTACAACGCTGCTGAAATTAGCCTGACTGACGGCTTTTTCTTTCGCACTGTTAGCGTTTTCGATGTTAAATTTCGAGAGCTTTTCCAACGCGGCGAAATTGGCGGCGTCTGTTTCTTTTGTATCAATCATAATCAATTTGTTTGCCAGTCTGGCCAGTTCCTGTACTTTTGCGACTTCTTCACACGTGGTTTTAAATCCCTTGAACACGTTTTCAGCAGCAGCTTTCATTTCATTGTACGCGGCTGTCTGACCTTCAACGTTATTGGTCTTTGCGAACTCTTTTACCTTCGCAACACAATTATGAAACGTCTGATGCGCCGGCCCCATCTCTCGCAATGCATCCTGAATGGCCGGATTATTCACTTTTACAGTTGAATACCATTTTCCAAAATTGCACACGGCATGGTCGTCTCCGCCCTGCAAATCAGTTTTATTCTGAATAAATTCCGAAACCTGACAGAGCAGTTTATAATGATCTCCTCGAAATCCTTCAAGCTGTTCCTTGAGCGCATCGGGATTGGTTATGTTCGAAGCATCAGCGTCATGACACATCTTTAAAAATTTATCATTGTTCGTCCGCCAATCGGCAAGAAGAGAAAGAAACTGCTGGTAAATCTTATCTTCTTCGGCGCTTCTCGGAAGTGCTTCATACGCTTCTTTCGCAGCGGCATATTTTTCTCTGGCACTGCTGATAATCGTATATTGCTCCTGTCTTTGTTCAGGAGTCAAATTTGGATTCAATAATCCTCTCAATCCGCCTTTCATTTCAGCCAGGTATTTGCTGATTTCCTGCATACGCTGAACGCTGGGCAGGTAGACATTGCCGATGCTATTGATTTGCCTTTTGGCGGTCTTTAAGCCAAAATAGCCTGTCAAACCGATAATGCAAATAATTACCGTAGCAAGCGAAAAACCTGCAATCAGCTTGGTACTTAATTTCATATTCTTAAACATTTTGTTTCTCCTTTACACTTTGTCATTTTGGTTTAATTAATCACATACCCATTTCTGTAAAATCACAATTGCCGAGAACTTTGTCGATATCCAAGAGAATCTTTACAGATTCGCCGACTTTGCCCATACCGAGTATGAAATCGGTGTTTACAGCGGAATCAAATTGCGGGGCATCTTCGATGTTTTCGCCGTCAATATCCAAAACTTCCTGGACGTGGTCAACAACGATGCCAGTGCTGAATTTTCTTCCGTCCTGATGAATTTCGACTACGATAATACAAGTCTCCTCTGTAATTTGTGCGGTCTCCATACCAAATTTTGCCCGCAGGTCGATAACGGGAATTACCTGACCGCGAAGATTTATCACGCCTTTGACATACGAAGGCGTTTGCGGAACGGCTGTTATTTCCATATAACCGATAATCTCACGGACTTTGAGGATCTCCAGACCGTATTCCTCGCTGCCAAGCGCAAAGGTCAGGTACTTGCCTTCTCTGTCCTGAAACGCGACGCCGGTCTGCTCTTGTTGAGCTGTTGCATTTGACATAATGCATCTCCTAAAAAATGTTAATTTTTTGCCGAAACGATTTCAGCGTATATCAACAGCGTGCAATGTTTTTCGCCTGACAGGGCTACAATATAAAAACAGAGACGCTAATTGTTTGCGATTTGGATTACTTTTTGCGGAACTAAAATATTGGATACTCTGTGGATTACTTTTTGCGATACTATTCTGGATTACTGTGATTAATCCAAAATTTACTTTTGCTAACCATTATTCGGCCATCGGTACAGGCAACATTATTTCGGTTAATACCAGATTTTCAAAGATGTTGATGCTTGGGCAAAAAATCCAGCAGTTGTGAGAAAACAGTGCGTCCGGTATGCATTGGCCAATCCTTTCAAAGGTTTTTGGCCAAAATGTAAGGACGAATTGAAATCGATTACAACCATTTTTTCTCACAACATTTTATATTTATTTGACTTACAACAATTTCCTAAAACGTTAACGGGACAGTAGTAACTAACCGTCTAAAATAACAGATGTGTGATTATTCATGGCGAAGCGCTTCAATTGGATTAAGCGAAGCGGCTTTGCGCGCGGGAAAATAACCGAAAATAATACCAACCGCGGCAGAGAATAAAAACGCAAGAATTACAATCCCTGGGTTAAACACAAAAGGCACATTTAAAACGCCTTTTAGTGCCACACATGTCAGCAGCCCGATTATGATTCCAAAAAGTCCGCCCGCCGAGGACAGCACTACTGCTTCAACGAGAAACTGCAACAAGACCTCACGTTCAAGAGCGCCGATAGCCAAACGTATGCCGATTTCCCGTGTTCGTTCGGTTACGGATACGAGCATTATATTCATAATACCAATACCGCCGACAATGAGACTTACCGCCGCTACCGCACTCAACAGTGCAGTGAGCACCTGCGTAGTGCCGGTAAGCATATTCGCGATTTCTTTCATATCCATAACATTAAAATCGTCTTCCTCATTCGCGGAAATACGCCTTCGTTCACGCAGCAGATTTTCGATATCCGCCTTGGCTTTATCCGTAGATTCACCATCGCGGACGGATACGAGTATCAAACGAACATCAGTGTTCCCTGTAATACGCCGCTGAATCGCCTTAATGGGAATAAGTATAATATCATCCTGGTCGGTTCCCATTGTGCTTTGTCCCTTCGCTTCGAGCAAACCGACAACTACAAACGAAAGTTTGCCGATACGCAGCCGTTCGCCGATAGGGTCTTTCTGATCGAACAATTTCTGGCGGATAGTGTCGCCGATAAGACACACAGCCGCCCCGGCGTGCAATTCTGTGCTGTTGAATGCCCTGCCGGTTTTAATTTCCAGATTTCGAGCTTTCAAATATTGTTCGCCGATTCCGGTAATCGTAGTTGACCAGTTTTCATTGCCGAATATCGCTGTTGCGGCAGAACTTGCTGTCGGCGAGACCGCGGCTGCCGAGCTGATATCACGCGCAATAACATCGGCATCGGCGATTTTAAACGGCGAACCTGTGGAATCGCGTCCCGGCCCGAGCCGTTTGCCCGGACTTACCATCAGCAAATTACTGCCCATACTTGCAATTTGTTCTGTTACCTGTACTGTTGCGCCGCTGCCGAGCGTTACCATTATTATCACCGAAGCAACGCCTATAACTATGCCCAGAACGGTCAGCAGTGAACGCATAACGTGGCGTCTGATTTCGCGAACTGCCAGTATGAAAGTGTCCCAAAGCATTATTTGGCACTCCCGTTCTGTTTATCAGAATGAATCAAGCCGTCAAGAAAATGAATTGTCCTCTTGGCATATAACGCCATATCCGATTCGTGCGTTACCATCACGACCGTAATGCCGTGCTGACGATTGAGATTCACAAGCAGTTCCATAATCTCATGACTTCGTGTAGTATCGAGGTTTCCTGTCGGCTCGTCCGCCATTAAAACTTTGGGCTGCGTAACAATGGCTCGCGCAATGGCGACTCTCTGCTGCTGACCACCGGACAATTCGCCCGGCGTATGCTTTTGCCATTCCAGAAGCCCGACCTGTTCGAGTGCCTGACGTGCAAGTTTGCCGCGTTCTTTCGCAGGAGTACCGCGATAAATCAGCGGCAGTTCAACATTTTCAAGAGCCGAAGTGCGATTGAGCAAATTGAATCCCTGAAAAACAAAACCAAGATAATTCCGGCGAAGCTGCGCTCTTTGATTATGATTCAGCTCGTTGACTTTGACACCGTTAAACAGGTAATCGCCCTCTGTCGGCATGTCAAGACAGCCGAGAATATTCAGGCACGTTGATTTGCCCGAACCACTTGGACCCATTATCGCCACAAATTCGCCGGGTTCGATTTGTATATTAATTCCGCACAGAGCCTGCACAACCGCCATATCGCTGCCGTAAGTTTTTTTCACATCACGCAGTTCGATTATAAACTGTCTGTCGCCGCTTTGTTTGGATTGAGTCATATTATTTTGAGCTTTTGCTTACAGTGCCGACTATCACCGGAGTATCTTCCGCAACATCACCGGAAAGCACTTCTGTTAAAACACCGTTTGTAACGCCGGTCGTTATAGAGACAGAAACAGGACTGCCATTCTGCATAACATAAATCTGCCGACTGCTTCCGCTTACAACTTCGGTTTCCTTTTGTTTGGTTTCACTTCCGGGTGGATGCGGCAGCAGCGAACTAAGTACGCTGCCATTTTCCTTTTCCGTTGTCTCCGGCATTTCAAAACGCAGCGCAGAATTGGGTATCGCTATCACATCTTCGACATCTGAAACGATTATATCCGCAGTGGCTGTCATTCCCGGTCGAAGCATCATATCGTTGTTATCAACAGTTAAAATTGTTTCGTATGTTACAACGCCGTCGGTTGTTGACGAACCATAACGCACCTGTGTAATTTGTGCGTCAAAAATTTGATTAGGATAGGCATCTACGGTAAACGTTGCCGCCTGACCTTCTTTGACCTGACCGATATCAGCCTCGTCAACATTAACGTGCAGTTCCATTTTTGTTAAATCTTCAGCAAGCGTAAACAACACCGGCGTTTCAAACGAAGCCGCAACGGTTTGGCCGGTTTCTACTTTACGAGTCAGCACAACGCCGTCTATCGGTGAGCAGATAACAGCCTTGGCCAAATCAGTTTCGTCTGAACTAAGCGTTGCCTGTGCTTTTGAAACAGCCGCCTCGGCGATGGCCACATCCGCTTTTGCGCGTTCTAATGATGCTTCAGCCGAATCATATTCAAGCTGCGAAGGCACCTTATTGCCGCTTAACTCACGCGCTTTTTTATACTGTTCAATTTTACTGCCGGTTTCTTTCAAAGTAGCTTTCGCCTGCAAGACATTGGCTTTCGCCGATTCCAAATCCGCTTTGGACTGGGCTACTTTTGCTTCCAGAGTTGATGTATCGAGTCGAGCCAAAACCTGTCCGATTTTTACCTTATTATTGTAATCGACTTCAATGCTTTTGATTTTGCCTGATACTTCACTTCCGACTTCAACTTCATTCGTAGGTTCCAAAGTGCCGGTTGCCGTTACAAGAACCGTAATATTTCCGAGCTTGGCCGGTTCTGTTTTATACTGTATCATATCCTGACCGTTGCCGTTGCGAATGCGTATAAAAATAAATATCACGACCAATAAAACCACACCAATCAGCACATATTTTATACGGCTTCGTAGGGCGGAATTAAGTTTTGCAATTACTGTGTTTGCGGTACTCATTTTTTACCTTTCTGACTGTCAGCTAATTTCTCATCGGAAGCCAGCGATGTCCAGCCGCCTCCAAGCGCCTTATACAGTTTTATAAGGTTTACAGTTACATTTCCGCGGCTCTGCGTCAGTTGATTTTGGAACGACAGCAGTGATCGCTGCGCATCAAGCACATCGCTGAAATCCGTCAGCCCTGCTTCGTACTCCTGTTTTGCCAGTCCGACCGCTGATTGTGCTGCCTGTGTTGCCTTATCCAGACTTTCCATTTTGTCCTGCTCGTTCGCGTAAGCTACAATAGCGTTTTCAACTTCTTCAACCGCGGTAAGAACAGCCGATTCATAATCAATAAGCGCCTGTTCCTGAAGTTCCGACTGAACTTTAATATTTTGTCGAATCGCGCCGGCATCGAAAATTGCCCAACTGATTTGAGGCCCTCCGATAAGCGTCCAGTTATTAGCGTTAACTATATTTCGACCAAGCCTGCTTGACGAAACAGCTTCTACACCGATAGAACCGGTTAAACTAAACTTGGGGTAGAGGTCGGCAGTAGCAACTCCGACTTTTGCCGTCTGTGCTGCCAAATCACGTTCAGCTCTTCGGATGTCAGGCCTGCGACGAAGTACATCCGCCGGCACACCAATAGCGACCTTTGGCGAAGAAACAGGAATTATACCATTCGGTTCAAGCTCACTGTGAATTTTGCCGGGCTGTTCGCCGAGCAATACAGCAATACGATTCTTCGCTTCTTCAAGACCTGTATTCAAATCCGGTATTTCTGCGCGTGTACTTTCAAGATTATAAAGTGCCTGCTGAACTGCAAGGTCATCGCTCAAGCCGGCCTGATTTCGCCATAATATCAGCTCATAAGTTTCCTGTTGCGCTTTTAGATTTTCATTCACTACCGTAATACGTGCCTGATAAATGCGAACGTCAGTGTAATTGAGAGCTACTTCTGAAATCAGCGTAACCATAACATCGCGAAGGTCTTCCTTACTGGATTGAAGGCTTGCATCTGCTGATTCTATTGACCTGCGAACGCCGCCGAAGACATCTATTTCCCAGCCCGCGTCAAAATTCGTCGAATATGTATGTGTGGTTTCACCTGTGCCGACAGCTTCACTGCTGCGTGTCCATTTTTTTGAACCTGTAAAATCCAGAGATGGGAACAAATCGGCAGACGCGATACCGCGCTGTGCGCGTGCCTGACGAACTCGTGAGCGGGCGCTTTTCAAATCAAGATTACCCTGCACCGCCTGCTCAATCAGTTTTGACAATTCAGCATCATTTAATGTTGTCCACCAAGACGTGAGTGTTTCAGATGACGATTGCTCGGATGTCAGTCCTCTTTTAAGCTGACTGTGCCAATCTGATGTAACGGACGTTTCCGGAGAGGTATAGTTTGGCCCAACTGGAGCACATCCAGTCAAATGCATCACTACAGAGACAACCAACCCCCATAAAAGAATTCTGCAACAGTCCATATCGCGTGTTCTTAAACCATAGAATAGTCGTCCCTGAAAAAGTGGGTTTTAATTGCAAAGTCGCGTCCTATGTTACGGATACTTTGGCTTTGTGCACCGCCAATCTTACAAAAATCTCATAAATTTTCAGCAGCGCAGACAAAAATGCGGTTAATAACTTCCGC
>JAJFVK010000020.1 GCA_021371795.1 Planctomycetaceae bacterium
CAGAACGAATACCAAAGGTATGATACAACAGACTTGTGGACATAGCTTTATACTCCAATAGGTGGTTTATTTTTTTCCACCTATAATAATGCTATGTCCTTTTTTTGCAACCCTACCAACTCATTTGCCGGAAGAGCCTAATTTTCTTTACGCATTATAAAGTTATAATCGAATGAATTGCTTGACGGATTGAACATCGGCGATTCGGCAGTCTGGAATCCTTCCGCCTGTACTTTCATTTTGAATTCGATCGGCTCGGTTATATTTATTTCATATTTATCGCCGGTGAAAATTACTGAATTCGCATCCTGCCAGGTAACCTTATCTTTGTCGAAGTAGTAGCCTATGGTCATAATAAATGTTTCGACTGGAACGGTTGGCTCTGCGCTGATTATATTTCCGTGAATCCTGAACGGCCGCATCATTACTACTTTATAATCCACTCCGCTTTGCATCAGATAATTGCGAAGGCTCATTGCGGTGTTTTTTTGTATGTCGAACAGGACTTCGTCAGCCGGTGCGCTGTCCCACTGGAAAAAGCCGTCCGCGTCGGTTTCTGTCGAGAAAACAAGCGAGTTTATTCCCTGCCAGCTCGCGACACTTATGTTAGCGTCCGCTATCGGCTCTCCGTTCATATCGATAACCTGGCCGGAGATGACACTCGGCTGCAAAAGTGAGAATGTTATCGGTTCCATCTCTTCTTTTATTTCGACAGCTTTTACTGCCGGTGCAGTTCCTTCGCATTGGGCAGTAAAAACTTCCACGCCTTCCTGGATGCCGTCAAAAACGAAATGCCCCATTGAATCGCATATAGTTCTGTCTGCGGCGGTTTGCGGAAACGGCCCTTTGGTTATTGTTGCCGGCAAAGGCCTTTGCTCCCAATCGACAACAAACCCCTCGACTCGGATTCCATCCTCTGATTTTGTTTTCACGATTGGCGAAATTAGATTTGGTTCGTCTGCTGCCGTTTGTATTTCATGTTCGTTTGGTTCTTCAGGCTCAACAGGTTCCGGCTTGGGCTGCGGGGCGGGGATTCGCTGTATAATTTTGCCCGGCTTTTGGGGTTCTGCCTGTGTTTGCAGTTTAGGTTTTGCAATGGGGGCAACGATGGTATTTTTTGTTAAAACATTAAGCAGAATTAACCCGCAGACAATTATTAGAACAACTCCGCCGATATAAAAAAATATTTTGCTCTTTTTGGCTTGTCCCTGTTCGTAAGCGACAAGCACTTTTGTCCGCAGTCGTTCTTTGTGTTTGGTATCGATTTCAATTTGTTCGTCGTCGCGGTTTTCGAGATTTGTTTTTTTCAAATAAGATTTGATTTGTACTGCCGCGACATTGCACAGCCATTCGACGAATTGTCTTCTTGTTTTCCCTTTGAATTGGCGAACCTCTTCGGCTGCGATGAGAAAAGCTACACTTGTGATATCTTCGGTGATTTGTTTGACGCCCAGATTGGTAAAGCATAACCGGAAAATTTTGTCGTAGTAGATGTCGTAAAGAAGAATAAATGCGTTAGCGTCGTACCGTGCCCGCATTACAAGGGCATCGTCCCCATCCTGGCGACGTTCAGTTTCCGGCGTTTGCTCCTGTGCCATCGTTATTCCCTAAATCATTGATAAATATATACTTGGATTATAAATCTGTTTGGTGTTTGGGTCAACGGGAAATTGAGTTGTTTATTTTCTTTTGTGTCGGATAAGACCGAATGCCGAGAGCATCAGCAGAATTGACGAAGGTTCCGGCACGATAGTCCAGCCCATATCTTTCATCATTGCCCATTCAAGTTCTGATACTGTGCGTATCATTTGACCTGAAGCGACAAACGGACTCATCAGTAAATTGCCCAAGGCAGACTCGTCTAAATGAACAAGGCTTGAGCCTGAATTATATGTGCTCGGTGCATAAATGGGGACAAGGTCACCATATAATGCCACCGCATTTGCGCCATCAAAGAAAATGGGATTGTCAGCCTGGTCAAAATTGCTCGGCGTGCCCGTTCCGCCGCTTATAGCTCTGTTGCCTGCGCTGTCCACAAGATTTTTATCCCACGCCGACAAGCCGTAGTAACTGCCATAAGGATAATTTACATACATCCATCCCCAGTCGTCATAGTCTTTGTCGTAAGTTGAATCCCAGCCGAGTGAATGTCCGAATTCGTGAGTGACGATACTTCTGAAATCAATTGTACCTGATGCAGGAGCGGCACTTCCGAAATTCCAGTTCAATCCTGCTGCTGTAACATCGTATTGAATTGTAGTATCGAATCCTGTACTTACTAAGCCGGGGTCTAATCCTTCTTTCCAGACATATTCGCCCATATTCCAGATTTGTGTACCGTTGCCGATTCTGTAACTGGCAGAACCGCCGAGCACTCCTGTGCCGAGGCTGTCCATTTCTCCCCAAAACATATGTACCTGTATTTGCCTGCCGGGGGTGTTGGAAATATGGCTTTGCCATTCGTAAGCGGCGGATGCGGCATCGGCCATTTGCAGGCTTGTCCAGTCCTGTTCGCCGGTCTTAGCTCCGTCAGTATCTCCTGTATTATAGAAAGTTACGTCGAAAACGCCATAGGTTTGAGTGATTGTTTCAGATGCGCAAATACCTGCAAACAAAAGAATTGCAACAAAAACCCTGACCGTTTTTCTACTCCCAAATGGCATTTTCTACCTTTATAGATGTCCCAAAGCGTCTATTTTAACAAAAGGCCTTTGTGATGTCAACGAGGATTATCCACAAGAAACCATAATATTAGCGTTGATAATAAGGATTATATGGAACAAAATAGCTTGACAGCGTTGAGACCTTACAGTAAATTGTTTTGTTCTATATTCTTGCGTAACAGCAGGGGTGTTGTTTTTCTTTGAAATATTGAACCGGTTAATATAAAAAAGATGATTATTGATTATTTTTGGAGGCCTATTTAGTGGCAAACGATCTGGCGAAGAATTTAATTAGTGCTGGTGTGCATTTTGGGCATACCGTTAGCAGGTGGAACCCCAAAACAAAACCGTACGTTTATTCACGTAGAGGGATGGTTCACATTATTAATGTTCGTGAAACCCTCAAGGGGATTATCCTTGCACAGAAGATGTTGAAGGATATTGTGGCTTCAGGCAAAGATGTTGTCTTTGTCGGCACAAAAAGACAGGCTCAAAAGGCCGTCAAGGCCGCTGCTGAAGCGACTGGTATGCACTATGTTACAAACCGCTGGCTGGGCGGCACGCTTACAAATTTCAGAACCATTCATTCAAGAATCCAGAGACTTGACCAGCTTGAAGCGATGGCAAATGACGGTTCGATTGAATCGGAAAGCAAGAAACGCGCTTCGACTCTCAAACGCGAGCTTCGCAAAATGAAGTCGAACCTTGAAGGTATCCGCAGAATGAGCCAGATACCCGGCATTATTGTTGCCGTTGACGCAAAGAGAGAAATACTCGCTCTTCGTGAAGCCAGAAAGATGGGCGTTCCGACGATTGCGATTATAGACACGGATTCTGACCCGGATTTGGTTGACATTCCAATTCCGGCCAATGATGATTCGGTTAAAGGCATAGGCCTGATTATTAACGAGCTTCTTCCGTTCATTGTTGAAGGCAAGACGACGCAGAGATTCACCGCAAAAGACGATGATTCTCGCAATAAGCCGCGTCTCCGCAGACGTTCAATCGCAAGAGCTGGTGAACCGGAAGCTGCCGACGAAGCAAAAGAACAGGCTCCGGCAGAAAACGCGTAATTAAAAATTTAGAATTAAGATTAAAAATTGGAGTTATATAGATGGCAGAGATTGGTGCTGCATTAGTTGTAAAACTTCGCAAGATGAGCGGTCAGGGTATGATGGACTGCAAACAAGCTCTTGCAGATACAAATGGCAACCTCGAAGAGGCTATGACATTATTAAGGAAGAAGGGTCTGGCGACTCTGACAAAAAGAGCCGACAGAGAAACAACCGAAGGTAAAGTGATTTGCGTTTCGTCTCCGGATGGCAAAGAGGCCGCTATGGCAACGCTTTGCTGTGAGACGGATTTTGTCGCGAAGAGTGAAACTTTCCTTCATACTGCGGATGTTATCGTTGGTTATCTTTTAGCTTGCAAGGCTGAAAAAGGCGCTGAAAATCTGCTGAATACTGAAAAAGACGGCAAGAAGCTTGTCGATATGATTACTGAAAGCGTCAGCAAGACCGGCGAAAAGACAGAAGTCGGCAACTATGCCAAGGTTTCTCTCAAAGGCCCCGGCCATATTGCTACGTATGTTCACTTCAATGGCAAAATCGGCGTGATGGTCGAATGTGAAACAAGCACACAGGCTGTTGCGGATAACGCACAGTTCCAGGCAATCGCAAAAGATATTTGCATGCACATTGCGGCAATCAATCCTATTTCACTCGATAAATCCGGCATAGCCGCTGATGTTATTGAAAAAGAAAGAGCGATTGCAGCCGAGCAGGTAAAAGACAAGCCGGCAAATATTATTGATAAGATTGTTGACGGCAAGATGAACAAGTTTTTTGCTGAAAATTGCCTCTTGTCACAGGGCTTTGTAAAAGATGAAAAAATCTCTGTCGAGAAGATACTTGCCGATACCGCCAAAACAGCGGGTGGAACGGCCAAAATAAAATCTTATGTCCGATTCGCAATCGGGTAATGTAATATAGGCACCGCCTAAAAACGGTGCTTTTTTTATAAATGGATTGCTATGGAAGCCAAGGAACTTGAAATTACGGATTCTACCTGTATGTATGGAAATCTGAATATCCGTTCTTGTGGAGTCAGTTTTTTTCCTAAGGATGTTTATGGCGCGCCTTCAAAAAACAAAGGTTATGGAGTGCCGATAACATTAAGTGTTGAGGGGTTGGATCGTTCGATTCAAACTGACATTCCTACTGACAACAAAACCGGTAAACCTAGGTGGCTTTTTCGTGAAAGAAGTTGGGTTAAACAATTTGTGAAAAAAAATAATCTGCATGCCGGTCACTCAATACTAATTACAAGATATGGCTCAAGAGATTATAAAATTTCCCTGAACGGGCACAAAATCTCTAACGAAAAAACTATGGTAAAGACTAAAGAAAATACAAATAAATGTTCTAAATGTAATGCGATTTTAAAAATAAATACAAGAAGAACTTGCGACTGCAAAGATGGGCATATTAATTGTCTCACCGCCAAAGATTGGATGAAAAGCCAGATTGGTGTTTGGCAGTTTAATTATGAAAAACGGGATATAAGGGACAAAACCATTCATCCAGCCACTTTCCCCTTGTCGCTTCCCAGAAAGATTATTGAGCTTTTTTCGCATAAAGGCGAACTGATTTTAGACCCCTTTGTGGGAAGTGGGACAACCTTGCTTGCCGCTCAAGATTGTGGCCGCAATGCCGTTGGGTTCGATTTAAAAAAGGAATATGTTCGTTTTGCTGAAAACAGATTAAAAGAGCATACAAGCCTTTTCAAGGAATCGAAACAAATTGCTATATGTGATGATGCGATCAATATAGAAAAATATCTTGAAGCAAATTCGGTGAAGTGTATTTTTACATCTCCTCCTTATGCCAATTTACTCAATCGCAAGAGGAGCAATAAATCCAGACGAGATCGAAAAAATGAGCAATTAGGTAAAGTCGAACAGTATTCGCAAGACCCTTGTGATTTAGGTACAATGACTTTAGAGAATTATACCAAGGCTATGGGAGACATCTATGAAAAACTATTGCCTCTACTTCAGCCCAAAGGGCACTGTGTCATAAATGTTCCTGATATGTGGTGGGAAAATAAAAGAATAACTATACATGTGGCCTTGATAGAGGAATTAAGAACTCGTGGATATGAGTTGAGAAATGTAATCATTTGGGACAGAACTAATATAGTGAATGGAATAGGTATTTTTGGTTGGCCGAGTAATTATATTACTATGGGTGTTACTTTTGAATATCTTTTAGATTTTTGGCGCCCCCCTCTATTGTAATGGATTTCCTGTATGAAACTTTTAACAAAAGAACAAATAATAAATAGGCTTCAAGAAGTAAAAGCCATGGGGTGGATCGCAGATAAGCGAAAAGGCAATGTTGGTGGCGTTGGAAATACTCTTGAAGATTTGCTTGGAATAAAAGAAAATAATTTGCCTATTCCAAATGCTGCGGAATGGGAATTAAAATGCCAAAGAAAAGATAGTTCTTCGTTGGGGACACTTTTTCACATGGAACCCTCTCCACGTGCGATTAGATTTGTTCCCGCAATTTTTTTACCTCAATATGGTTGGCAGCACAAAGGGGCTGGAGCAAAATATCCGAAGAACGAGAAAAGTTTTAGGCAAACAATAAATGCGGTATCGAGAAGTGATAGGGGCTTTAAAGTTGTTGTTGACCGTAAAGAGCAAAAAGTTAAAATATCCTTTGATGCTTCAATTATAGATGATGTGCATTTAGTGTGGAAAAAGGAAGTGAATAGCAAAGCGGGCCTCCTTGAATTAAATCCGCAACCTTATTGGGGTTTTCAAGATTTAATTCATAAGGCAGGAACTAAGTTAAAAAATTGTTTTTTTGTTGTGGTTGACCGCAAAAAAGAGAAAGGAATTGAGTATTTTTCTTATAATACCATCTTTATGCTCCAAAATTTTGACGGTGATAAATTTATCGATGAGATTGAAAATGGTAATGTCTATGTTGATGTTGATGCCAGAACGGGGCATAATCACGGTACTAAATTTAGAATTAAGAATATTAAAATAATGAAGTCGTTGTATGAGAAATCACGGGAGATTAGCTGACCGAATATGAGCGAATTAAAATATAAAAGAGTACTGCTGAAGATTAGCGGCGAAAGTTTTTGTAAAACAGGTGGATTCGGCATTGACGGCGACAGCCTTGCATCGATAGCTGAAAGAATTATACAAGTTAAAAATTTGGGCATGCAGATAGCGATAGTTGTCGGCGGCGGAAATTTTCTTCGCGGCGAAACTTTCAGCAAAACGAGCCATATTCCGCGGCACACTGCCGATTATATGGGAATGTTGGCGACGGTTATAAATGCCTGCGCATTGCAGGAAATGCTTGAAAAGCTGGGGCAGCAGACGCGGGTTTTGAGTGCCATTGAAGTTTCAGCCATTTGCGAGCCGTTCATCCGAAGGAAAGCCATCAAGTATCTTGAGCAGGGCATAATTGCTATTCTTGCCGGCGGAACAGGCAATCCTTTCTTTTCGACCGACACGTGCGCAGCTCTTCGTTCTTCGGAGCTTGATGTTGATTTGCTGATTAAAGGCACGAAGGTTGACGGCGTTTACGATGACGACCCCAAAAAGAATCCAAACGCCAATTTAATTGAAAAAATGACTTATAAAGACGTTTTCACTGGTAATCTTAAAGTGATGGATCACGCTGCCGTGAGTTTGTGCAGCGAGAGTAAAATTCCGATTATTGTTTTGAATATTTTCCAGAGAGGCAATATTATTAAGGCGCTTCACGGCGAAAAAATCGGAACGATTATATCTTAAATGAAGATTGAAAATTGAAGAATGAAGATTAGGTAAGGAAAAATGCCAAAAATCTTCAATCTTCAATCTACGGTCTTCAATTTGAAGTTATTCAGCAATTTCATTTAAGGGAAGATTAATATGCCAACGCAGAAAATTGTAAATGAACATAAGATGATGATGGAAAAAGCGTTTGAGCACCTCGGCAACGAGTTCAAATCATTGCGAACCGGCAGGGCTTCGACCGGCCTTGTTGAGAATTTGAGAGTCGATTATTACGGCACACCTACTCCGTTGCGTCAGCTTGCTGCGCTTTCGACTCCGCAGGGCGATTTGATTATGATTAAGCCTTATGACATCGGCGCGATTAAGGAAATTGAAAAGGCTATTAAAAACAGTGATTTGTCCATTACGCCGATGAGTGACGGCAAAGTTATAAGGCTGAATGTTCCGCCTCTTTCAGGAGAACGCAGAAAACAGATTGCCGGCCAGGTAAAGCAGTTTGGCGAACAGGCAAAGATTAGCATTCGTAATATCAGACGTGACGCGAACAAAAAGCTCGAAGACTCTGAAAAGGCGAAGACTATTACAGAAGACGATCTCAAGCACGCCAAAAAGGAAATGGACGATTTGACCAAGCTTTACACTGATAAGATTGAAAGCACTATCAAATCCAAAACCGACGAAATTATGAAAGACTAAAAATAGTATGGCCTTTAGGCCGTTCGATTATTTTTAAATTTTGATTTTTATTTGATGAGGGGTTTATGCAGACCAAAAAGGATGAACCGCGGAATCGTTCTAAAGTTTCAGTAACAAAAGTCATTCTCTGGATGTTTTTCTTCATATTTTTGTTTTTGCTGATACCTTTTTTTGGTATTCCGATGTGGTTGTCGTCGGAAAGCGGCAAAAATATGATTTTGTCGAAGGTCAATAAGGCCGTCCCCGGCATATTGAAAATAGACGCCCTTTCAATGGGCTGGTTTAGCGGCGTTAAGGTCAGCAAACTCGACTTTTCAAACGAGAACGGCTGCACAAAAATCACCGCGAAGGAATTTGCCGCTCGTCCGCGTTATCTGGATTTGATTGCCGGCAGACTTTCCATTGGTCATGCGGTTATAGACCAGCCGCAGGTTACGATGGATATTACCGGCCGATGCGCACCAGAGAAACCGCAGGAAAAGACGATTAAAATAGAAGGCACCACGGAATCACCATCTTCTTCGGGTTCTTCTTCACAGTCTCCCGCGGCTTTGCTTGCGATAGCGAACATAGACCTCACCGTCCGCGATGGCGGTTTCAAAATTACCGCGCCAGACGCCAATAATGATATAAAAACACTTGAGTTGAGGAGCATCAACAGCACGCTGGCAATTCGTCCGCTCGGCAGCGAAAGCAATTTCGATGTTTCAATGACGGTTGCGTCTGATATGGCAGTTTCGGAAGTCAGCACAGTCGGCAAGGTAAAGACATCTGCGGATGGCTGGTCGTTTGCCGACACAAGCGGCGAGCTTTCGCTGAAAGTGAATGAATTGGATTTGGCGACACTCGGACCGTTGTTCAAAGTTTTGGACGTTAATATGTCTGCTGCCGGAACAGTGTCGGCGGTGATGGACGCTAAAATTCAAAAAGGACAGTTCGAAAAATTGCAGGGCAATATTAACGCAAGCAATCTCGACGTTACAGGCCAGGCACTCAAAGGCGACCGCATTCAAACCGCCAAACTTCAATCGACAGTAAACTTGAATACGAATGAAAAAACAATAAATATCGAGAGTCTGCAAATAGAAACCGACGGCCTTACAGCCGACGTTAAGGGCACAATTCCCAGAACAATTGGAAGCTGGGAAGATTTTATGAAGGCCGATTCTCCTGATTCCCTGCAGGCGAAATTCGATTGCGATGTCGCTAAAACATTCAAACAGGTAAAAACAATTGCGAATTTCAAGGAAAACTTCGATATTAATTATGGTCGTTTAAGCGGCGATGTAACTACAGCAGCTCAAAACGGCAAAAGAACATTGTCAGGCAATATTAAACTCTGGGCGCTTGAAGGTAAATTTCCTGTAAAGAAGATTGTGCTTTCAAAGCCGGTTACGATTGATGCCATAATTTCTTCGCAGCAAGATATTATCACCGTCGATAAACTTGCTTTTGATTCTGCGTTTGCCCAAGCCCGTCTTACCGGCACGACCGACAATATGAACTATCAGGCCAATCTCGATTTGGCGAAAATGCAAAGCGATGTCGGCCAGTTTGTTGCATTTAAACAGGCGTTGTTCGGCGATGTAAATCTCGTCGGCAAAGCCGCGTTTAAAGATAATCTCTTCAGCAGTACCGGCAATGGTTCTGTCAAAAACTTTAATATGGTAATGCCGGACGGCAAACAGGTTACCGAATCCACTGGTCTGGCGAAATACGATTTTACCGCAGATTTCAATGCCAAAAAGCTCACTATAAGGTCGGCGGACTTTACAGCTTCGCCCGGCAAAATCAGTTTGAAGGAATCTACAATTCCGCTCGACAGTAAAGCCGATACGCCTGTTAATGTCAAAGCTGATGTTGCGATTGACCTTGCCAAAACGAAGCAGTATTTAAATGCGTTCACAAGTTTTGACCCCAAAGCACAGCTTGCCGGCTCTGCACAGGGCGATATTTCGCTTGCGATTAAAGACGGTATTATCAATGCGGCCACGAAGCAGATTGCAGTCAAAGGCATCAGCCTTGCGTATCCCGGCCAGCAGACTTTCACGCAGGAGTATATGAACATAGCGTTCAGCGGTAAATTCGATACCGTCAATAAAATCAGCAATATCGAAAGGGTTACAATAGACAGTCCACAGATAAAACTTGACGGCAAACTCTCTAACGCCGAAACCGGACAGAACGTAAAAACCGAAGGCGCGTTCAAAGCCGATTACAATCTTGCTTCTGTAACTTCTCTTATCTCGCCGTTTATGCCGTCGGGATTATCAGCCACAGGCAACAGAAGCGACACGATTTCATTTTCATCAGTGTATCCCAAACAGCAGCCGGCGTTATTCAAATCGAATCTTAACGCCAAAGGCACTTTTGGTTTCGACACCGCGCAGTATATGGGCTTCGATATTGGCAAAACGAATTTCAATCTTGCGGTAAACAAAGGCCTGATGACGATTGCTCCGTTCACAACCACGATTAATCAGGGCAAACTGAATTTTGCCGGAGATGCGGATTTTGCGTCAAAGCCGTCAATGTATAAAATGCCCAAAGCGATGAAAGTATTGGATAAAATTCAAATCAACAAAAAAACAACAGATACGCTTTTGATGTATGTAAATCCTATTTTCGCTAATGTTCTCGATGTCAGCGGCACGTTGAATTTTGATTGCAACGAGATGGCGTTTCCGCTTGAAAATGGATATAAAAACAAAATTTATATAGTTGGAAAATTTGAGATTAATAATTTGCAGTTGGCCAATGCCGGTTTGCTTAATCAGATTCTCAACGCGGCCGGCGGTTCATCGGGCGGAATTTTCACTATTTCGCCGACTGCGTTTACGGTTAAGGATGGCATTGTAAGTTACGACCGGATGGATATGAGTTTTGGCGGTA
This sequence comes from Planctomycetaceae bacterium, assembly GCA_021371795.1. NCBI lineage: Bacteria > Pseudomonadati > Planctomycetota > Planctomycetia > Planctomycetales > Planctomycetaceae > Planctomycetaceae bacterium. The sequence goes on from JAJFVK010000020.1 coordinate 11,059, forward strand.
AAACTGTAACGTTTAGCGGTCAAATCGGTTTGGATGAGAGAGTGAATATGCAGGTTACCGTTCCGTATCAGCTTAGCGGCCAAAATCTTACTGTACCGCTCAAGGGTACGCTTTCAAAACCTGAAATTGATTTCGGTAAATTGCTCCAAAACGAATTGGAAAATCAGATTAAGAATCAGCTTCAAAATCTTTTTAAATAAGATCTCTGTGGCCTCTGTGAACTCTGTGGCTTTTAAAAAGAGACTCGGTGGCTGAAAGGTGATTATGACTGAAAACCTTTTATCTGTTAATAAAATCGGAAGAGCGACGAACTTTATATTTTTCCAGATTCGCGTCTGGCCTCGCTGTCTGCAGCTGCTTTACAAGAACAGGGCGATGCAGCAGGCTTCAGTTCTTTCGTACACTTCGATTTTTGCGATTGTTCCTCTTGCGATAGTGATGATGATGTTGTTTCATTCGCTTGGGACTCTCGAAAAGTTCGGCGACCCGTTGCGGGATTTCTTTTATGAGCAGACGTTTATAAAAAACATTCAGTACACCGCAGACCCTAATGACCAGGACAAAAAAATCAACCTCGCTGAAAAAATAGATGAATATGCCAATTCATATTTTAAAAGTCTAAGCGCCGGCTCGGTAACCATTGTCGGCAGTATTGCGATTGTCTGGGCTGCCATTGCGATGCTCATCAATATCGAGAATACATTTAACAGAATATGGAATGTTTCTCGCGGCCGCAGTTTTCTTCATCGTATCGCGAACTATTGGGCGGTTTTGACGCTTGGCCCTCTGTTGTTCGTCATAGGTATTGCTCTGAATGCTCATTTTGGAATAGTGTCGCATTTCAAGGGTAATTTTTTTGTTTATTTTGGTCAAATTTTGCCGTTTCTGATTGCCTGGCTTGGTTTATTTGTCTTGTATGTTCTTATGCCCAATGCGAAAGTTTCTTATTTATCCGCTCTTTGGGGGGCGTTTATCGCTGCCGTTGCGTGGACTGCCGCCAAGTGGGCGTTTGGTCTTTATGTTATAAAATTGATTCCATACAATGTTGTTTATGGAATGCTCGGTCTGATTCCTCTTGCGGTTTTGTGGATTTACATTGCATGGATGATTGTACTTTTCGGCCTGCAGTTGACATTCACAACACAGCATTTGCACACCATAGAAGAAGCGGAAAATGCCGCCACGAAGCGCAGCCAGGAATATTTCCTCGCCACGGATTTGCAGGTTGCGGGGATGGTGAAATTTATTTGTACTGCGTTTGAAAATAAAAATGCTCCCGTGCCTGCGGAGGTTATCAGCAGTCAGTTGAATCTGCCGTGCGATTTTACGGAGAAGATATTAGAGTATTTGGTCAACGCCCACATTTTATTAAAGACCAGCGACCCGGCCGTTGGTTACGTGCCGACGACAATCGCCGAGAAACTGAATTTGGTTGAAATTTACGATGCCGTGAAAAACGCGTCGTTGATTGCCCCTGATGATGAATCGGCTGTTATGAAGCAGATAACCGAAAATTACCGCCAAACCCTTTCGCAATACAACGTGAAAAATTTAATGTAAAAACTCAAATTCGTGTAGTTTCGTGTTTATTCGTGGTTTTTATAAATCTGTTTACAATCATTGCCGCCGCTGTATCGCCTGTTGAGTTAATCATTGCGGCGGGTGAGTCCACGACCGTCCCAATCATTGACGCGATGAACAGTGCCTCCGGCCCAAATCCATAGAGCGATACGATAAGGGCTTCGCCTAAAAATCCTCCGCCGGGTATTCCGCTCATTACTACGCCGCAAAGAATCCCGACTCCGACAGCGCCTGCAAGCGTTTCAAATCCGGAAAAATCTCTGCCGTACAATGTGAACAGCACCGCGATTTTCATAACAGCCGCAAGACACGAGCCGTCCATATGGATTGTAGCTCCGAGCGGCAGAACGATTTCGCGAATATCTTCCGGCACGCCAATTTTTTCAGCGGCCTGCAGATTTGCCGGCAGCGCGGCAAGACTGCTGCCTGTTCCGAACGCTGTTATTGCTGGCGGCCAGATATATTTCCAAAAATCTTTAAAACCCTGTATTCCGCCGCCTATAAAGGCATAGACTGAAAAACCGATTACGAAATACAGCAGGGCGGTTGGATAATATATGGCCACAATGCGGGCATAAGAACCTAATATTTGCGAGCCGAATGTACCGACCAGATAGGCGAAATATGCGCCGAGGCCGACAGGAGCGTAGAGCATTATTATTTTGATGAGTTGGCCCATAACTTCAGAGCCGCTGACGAGGAATTGCCGAAATTTTTCGCCTTTGTCGCCTGCCGCCTGCGATGCCAGTCCGACAAGAATTGAAAATATAATTAGTGCAAGAATATTTTTCCGATTTAAAAGTTCCGTGAAATCATTTACAGAAATTGTATTTACGACTTTATCGGCGAAACTCACTTTTTCAGAATTTATTATTTCTTTTTCCTGTAAGCTAATGCCTTTGGCCGGGTTAAAAATTTTGACGGTAAAGAGCATAGAGCATGATGATATGACGCCGGTGATAACGAATACGACAAGCATTGTGCCTGCGATTTTGCCGAGTCGTTTTAGATTGCTGTGTGCTGCGATAGCGGAGGATAGCGAGAAGAACACCAGGGGGACTACGGCCGTGAAAAGAAGATTAAGGAATACATCGCCAAGCGGTTTTAGTCTGGCTGCTTTTTCTTTAAGAAGGCATCCGAGTAACGCCCCCATTGCGACTGCACCGAGTAATATAAGAGTAAACCGCCATCTTTTAATGAAGTTTTTCACATCCATTTTATGTGGTGGATTTTTATGGTTGCTTTGGTTATGACTTGCAGCCAACATTACATAATCCTTTATATGGCAAGAGGTTTGCGAAAATTGAAAAAATGCGCCCGAGAGGATTCGAACCTCTGACCTACGGATTAGAAATCCGTTGCTCTATCCAGCTGAGCTACGGGTGCTCAAGATTTAAGTCGTTGCAGTATAACGAGTTCCTGTATGTACTGTCAACTCCTTTTTGGCTTAATTTGACATCTGCACCAAAATGCACCAATTTTTGACGCAAGCCTTTGGCTGTTGCCTCCCTTGCACGATGAACTAAATCGCTGGCTACAGCGAGATAAAAATCCTGGGTGGTAGCAAAGCTGGAATGTCCTGCAAATACCATTACATTATACTTACTCATGCCATTTACTGAAACATACCTAATAGGGTTCAGAGATTTCTTTCTTAGCTTTATTTTACTCATAACCGGAGGTTGTAATATGGCGTAGTGCGCAGATGTTTATCCGGCGTTAGAGTTATGCATACTGCTTCGGCTGATTCGCCAGTTTCCGTTTTGTTGTTTGGTTTTACCAGTTTCAAAGGTTTGAATAATATTGAAGAAATACTGGTCGTAAGTATCCGGCGAGTCATCCGAAGGGGCGAGCCATAGTTTCTTCGGTTCGCGAGCCTTTGTGAAAAGCTCAACTGTCTTCAATCGCTCATACCGGTCGTTTCTGACACTGTTGGTAAAGAGTACCGGGCATGGGCTTATCTGTGAAATTCTTTCAGATATTCCGTCTTCTGCCCAAATTTGTCGGCCGATGTTCATGCAGGCGAAAGTCTTTGTCATTTTCAAAAGGCTTCTTTCCATCCATTTCGGCATATAGCCTTTGAGTCTGTCCGGGAACGTGATGTCGTATCCGCCGGCGTTGTCGCATACCACTGCCGTGAAGCGTTCGTCGATTGCTGCAGCGCCGATAAGTGCGGCCGCTCCCTCGTTTATGCCGTAGCCGAAAATGTAATTGCTCAATTCCGGTTTGCTTTTACGAATAAAATCAATCGCTGCGATAACATCTTTTGTTTCGTCGATGGCGAAACTGTACTTATGCCCACTGCTGTTGCCGTTGCTCCTTGTGTCGAATAGAAGGACGTTATAGCCGCTTTCGCTGAATATTTTCGCGTAAGGCAAAAACAGATTTTTTGCTGCGCTTCTGCCGGAGACTATTATTACCGTGGAATCCGATATGTGGTTTTGGGAATCAATGAACCAGCCCTGGAGTTTTGCTCCGTCAGCCGAGGCAAACTCAACTCTGCTGTATTGATGATTCGCAAGGCTTTTAGGTTTATTGACGTCAGTGAATTTAACCCAGTGCGTTATGAAAAACGCGATTATGTAAGGCATTACCGCAAAGATCAGAATTGAAACCCGCAGTGTATTTTTTACAGTTGCGAAAGCTGTTTTGTTTTTAATAAGTTTTACAAAGATAAACCAGAAAACTGTATTTACACATCTGTCTAACAGCCAGAGAACCAGATAAATTGATACCAAAAAATATAAGGCCAGCGGCAGTTCGAACCAGTTAATCCGGACTTCTGGTATTACATTGGCGGAAATGATGAAATACGCCAAAACAAGCAGGGCGATGACGGAAAAATATATGCCGTACAATTTGGCGTTTGTTTTTTGGATTTTTGGTCGGAAGATGAAAAAAAAACTTGCCGCGACCGGAACAGCGACAAAATGAACGATGTCGATTATGGAATCCAGTGCGAACAGAAATTTACCGATAGCGAACCAGACTGCTAAAGAAATAATCAGAAGAAAATACCGTAATGTCCCGCCCATTTTTGTAGTTATCATACTGGAATTATAGCACAAAACCGCGTTTTTTTGAAAGAAAACCCCGCTTTTTTGTCTAAAAATCGCAAAACAGCCTTTGATGGAATTTTTTAAGGCCGATTATGGGAGCTTGATGATTTTTTCAGAAAATTTTTTGTGCAATAAAAAACGCCGTGAGACTGGACTTTTCCCGGTGGAAAAAAATCTTGTCGTCCTGCTAATTTGCGAATCGCTGTTTTCTTTTGTCAGACATTTTTTTTAATTATACATTATTTATAGTTGATATTGAACAAACTGATTGTTTAATATAGCGCTATGACGCTTGAACAATTATTAAAACTCGTTGAGAAAAAACCGTTGGTTTGGCGGCCGCGCGTTTGCAGTGATTCACGCAACGTTCGGCAGGGCGATATCTTCGTTGCCGTAAAAGGCTCAAAGATGGATGGCTATAACTTTATAGGTCAGGCAGCCGTTTCCGGCGCACGCTACATCGTGACCCAACTGCCGGTACAGGTTGCCTCGGCTGAAGTTATTCAAACTGAAGATACGACAAGGGCGTTGGGACTGCTTTCGCAGGCGTACTATAATTATCCTAACAGTAAACTTGTGAATCTTGCGGTTACCGGAACAAACGGGAAAACGACTACAACTTATCTTGTTCGCTCAATAATCGCCGCCGCCGGCAAAAAATGCGGGCTGATTGGCACTGTGATGATAGATTACGGCAGCGGGCAGGACGATATCGAATCGAAAATGACTACGCCCGACGCTCTGGAGCTTGCATCGATAGCTGAAAAGATGGCTGCGTTTGGTTCGCAGTATATGATTATGGAGGCCAGCAGCCACGCAATCGAGCAGAACAGGCTTGTGGGCATAGATTTCGCCTCCGCTGCGTTTACTAACTTCACCGGCGACCATCTTGACTATCACAAGACGATGGAAGCGTACCTGGCGGCAAAGTTGAGACTGTTCGAGAACCTTTCGCCGGACGCGACGGCGGTAATTAACAGAGATGACCCTGTCTGCGAGCTGGTGGCAACGGCGACAAAGGCGAATAAAATATTCTATTCGATTTGCGGCAAAGGCGATTTGAATGCCAAACTGATTTCGATGGACATTAATGGTACAGTTTATGAACTGTCATATAAAAATGAAAAGGTAAAAGTAAAATCGCCTCTCATTGGCGAACACAACTTGAGCAATCATCTGGCTGCGGCTGGTTTGGCACTCGGCGCAGGTTTTGATTTAAAAACCATTGCTGCCGGCCTTTCAAAGTTGCAGGTTGTGCCGGGCAGACTCCACAAAGTGCCGTCGAAGCAGGATTTTACGGTGCTTGTCGATTATGCACATACTGACGATGCGCTCAAACACGTGCTTTCAACTCTTAAACCATTGTGCAAAGGCAAATTAATTACGGTTTTCGGTTGTGGCGGCGACAGGGACAAAACCAAACGACCGCGAATGGCGCAGGCAGTCAGTCAGTATGCCGAGCGTATTTTTGTTACCAGCGACAATCCGCGTTCAGAAAAACCGATGGCGATTGTCGAGGATATTCTTGCCGGTTTCGCAAATCCGCATTCGGAACATATTATCGTCGAGCCGGACAGAAGAAAAGCGATTGAAGAAGCAATCGCTGAAGCAAGGCCGGGTGATATTATTTTGATTGCCGGCAAAGGACACGAAAATTATCAGATTATCGGTTCCGAAAAACAGCATTTCAGCGATATTGAAACCGCGTCGGAATTTTTGCAGCATTCAGCGAGTTTAGTCTAAACGTGATAACATTAGACATTAAAAAACTTGCCGAGATATGTAGGGTGGACTTTGACCCACGCTGTAATTCTGAAATTTCCAGCGTTTGCATCGATTCACGCAAAGTAACCTCCGGCAGTGTGTTTTTTGCCATTAAAGGCGAAAATCACGACGGCCACGATTATTTAAAACAAGTCTTTGAAAGCGGGGCGGCCTGTGCGGTTATTTCTGACCGTTCAAAAAGCATCCCCGGCAAGCCGGTGATTTTTGTCGCCGATACGATAACGGCTCTTGGTCGATTGGCGAAGTATGTTCGGCAGAACTCTTCATACAAAGTTGTCGCCATTACCGGCTCGGCAGGCAAAACCTCCACAAAAAATATGGTTAGCCATGTTTTGAAGAGCAAATTCAAGTGCTATTCCTCGCCGAAAAGTTTTAATAACAATATCGGAGTTCCGCTTACGATTTTTGACGCGCCGAACGATACCGAAATTCTCGTTTCGGAACTTGGCAGTAATCATCCCGGCGAAATAGAATATTTGACGAAAATAATCGAGCCGGACATTGCGATTGTTACCTCTGTTTTGCCCGCGCATCTCGAAGGCTTCGGCAGTCTCGATGTTATCAAAGAAGAAAAGGTGTCCATTGCCAAAGGTTTAAAAACCGGCGGCAGATTTTTCGTTACGGACTCTCTTTTTGATTATTGCGCAGACGGAAAAATCAAATTCGAACCATTTTGCAAATCGCAGAAAATAAAACTTGGCGGTTACGAAAGCAGCTTTGAAATTGAAGGCGTAACAGTGAAACTTCCTTTGTCAGGCAGAGCGAATGTTGAAAACGCCTTGGCGGCCTGGACGGTATGCAAAAATCTCGGCATTTCAGCTTCACAATTTGCCGATGAGCTTGCGACAGTTAAGCCGGTCGATATGCGGATGGAATGTCTGAATATTGGCTCGGCAAAAATTCTCGCCGATTGCTATAACGCCAACCCCGGCTCGATGGCAAACGCGTTGGAAACATTATCTCTCATCGCGCAGCAGGAAAAGAAACGCGCTGTTTTTATCTTCGGACGGATGGGCGAACTCGGAAACCAGAGCGAATTCCTGCACACTCAACTCGGCAGAGATATTGTGAAATATAAGGTTCCCGTTGTGCTGACAATCAAGGGGGATTGCTCAAAAACCGCCCAAACGGCCCATAATACAGCCGATTATGACATCAGCGTTGAGGTTTTTGAAAATCTTTCGCAGCTCTGCGATAATATGTACAAATTTGTGAAACCTGACGATATAATACTGATTAAAGCTTCTCGCAGCGAACGTTACGAAACGGTTGTTGAAAAGCTAAAGGTATTATTTACAGGATAAACATAAGGATATGTTATATTATCTTTTTTCGCTCTTACAGGATTTTACAACCCATACACTCGGTTTTTATGCATGGCAGGAAGTTTTATTCCGCTGTATTTTAGCCGCACTGACAAGTCTTATGGTCGCCTGGTTCACAGGCCCGAAGATTATCCGTTGGCTGATGATGAAAAAAATCGGCGACCGTCCGGAATTTCACCACGAAAAACTAAACGCGCTCAACAAGGAAAAAGAGAACACGCCGACAATGGGCGGCCTGATTATTCTTACCGCTATGATGGCCGGTACTTTCCTTTGGGCAAAGCTCGACAATCCGTTTATTCAGAAAGCGATTATTTTAATGATTTGGTACGGCGGCATTGGCGCAGTCGATGACTGGCTCAAACTGACGAGCAAAATCCGACACCGCAGCAGAAATGGTTTAAAGCCGTGGGAAAAATTAGCGTTCCAATTAGGCGGGGCGGTACTAATCTCCGCGTTTTTATATTTCGATGTTCAGAAAATCCCGGATGCAACGCGCCTTTGGTTGCCGTTCTATAAATATGGTATTCATATCAGTGCCTGGCTGTTTATTCTGATTGCGATATTTTATATTGCCGCCACGAGCAACGCGGTTAATCTGACCGATGGCATGGACGGCCTTGCCGCCGGCTGCGTAGCGATTGCCAGTATGACGCTGGCGATTCTTTGTTATGTTGCGTCGGAATCAATGACGCGGACATCGACAATGACATGGGCAGGTTATCTGCTTCTGCCGCACATCCCGCAATCGGGCGAGCTTTGCATTTTCTATGCGTCGATACTTGGTGCAACGATGGGCTTTTTGTGGTTCAACTGCCATCCGGCTCAGACTTTTATGGGAGATACTGGTTCGCTGCCGTTAGGGGCGGCGATGGGTTATGGCGCTCTTGTTACGAGAAATGAAATCCTGCTTTTGATTATCGGCGGCGTCTTTGTTATGGAACTTATGAGCGTTGTGATTCAGGTAGGATATTTCAAATATTCAGGCGGGCAGAGAGTTTTCCGCTGTGCGCCGATTCACCATCATTTCCATCTTGGCGGCTGGTCTGAACCGCAGGTTGTCGTTCGCTTCTGGCTTCTGGCCGCTGCGTTCGCGGCTTTCGCACTTGCAACATTAAAGATTCGTTAATATATAACCCGACACAAGGTAAACAATGCCGATAGTAACATTTTATTTTCAATTACATCAGCCGTTCCGTTTGAATCCGGACAGAGATAAATTTCTTTGGGACAGTGTAAACGCCGAAGTTTTCGAAAAGGTTTCACAGAAATGTTATCTGCCTGCCGTAAGAATGTTTACGCAGTTGATTGAGGAATATCCTGAATTCAAGATTACATTGAGTATGTCAGGGACATTTCTCGAACAAGCTCTGAATTATAAACCGCAGGTTATAGAACATCTCAAAGAACTGCTCGAAGCCGGCAAGGCAAATAATCAGGTTGAATTTCTCGACGAAACGTATTACCACTCGCTGACAGGCCTGTTTGATGACCCGCACAGGCAGGAATTCCGCGGACAGGTACTGAATCACAGAGTGAGGATGAAAGAAATTTTCGCTGTTGCGCCTACATCCTTCAGAAATACCGAGCTTATGTTCAACAACGAGATTGCGTATGTTGTTGCCGATATGGGCTACAAAGCGATGTTGTGCGAGAAAAGGGATGATATGTTCGGCCGCAGGGACGGCAAACCTATCTCTCCCAACGCGGTATTCAGGGCAAAAGACAGCAATTTAATTGTTATTCCACGCAACAGGGAACTTAGCGACGATGTCGCGTTCAGATTTCCGCACACGCCGATATCCGCGGACAAATACGCATCGAGCATCGCCAAAGTTGACGGCGAGGCGGTTCTGCTCGGTTACGATTTCGAACACCTTGGCGAGCATATATGGAAAGATAAAGGCATTTTTGAATTCTGGAATGCGCTGCCGAAAATGCTGGCAAAGCACAACAGTATCAAAATGGCCAATCCGACCGAAGTCGCTGATTTATTTAAAGACGCCGATTGCCCTGTCGTGGATATTCACGGACTGTCAACGTCTTCATGGGCAGATGCGGCCAGAGATACGTTCGGCTGGCTTGGAAATAAAACGCAGCAGGAAATTTTTTCGAGAATACAGGGGCTTGAGAAAAAAGCAAAAGCATCCGGCGGAGAAATATTAACGCAGTGGCGGCATTTGACAACGTCCGACCATCTCTATTTTCTGCACGAAAGCGACGGCTCCGACCACGCTGTGCATTCGTATTTCAGCCCTTACGGCTCAATTGGCGAAACGGTGAGAACCGTAACCGACAAGATATGGACGCTTGAAAAAGAGGTTGAAAGATTTTATATCCTTAAAAAAACGAGCAGGATTCCTGTCATTATAATAAGTCCTGAAACGGACAGGCTGCCGACCAAAGGTATGGGCGATTTTGCGCAGTATGTCGCGGGCAAAAGCGGCGGAATGGGTGAAGTCGTTGCGGCGTTGTGCAGGGGATTGTCCAACAGAAATATTCTGACATATATTATAACTCTTAATCTCGAACGTGCTTTCCTCGAACGAGCGCAGCTTAGCAGAGAAGAATACATCAGGAAGCAATATCAGCTGCCGCGAGACAGGATAAAGACGGTTGATTCGTCATTGTTTGAAAATCATAAAAGCGCTTATGACGGCGACCCCCGCGCGACTGCGGCTGAATTCCAGCGGCAGATAAGACGTTTTCTGATTCGCGATATTATTTCCCGTCACGAAGGCAGGGGAATTATCCATACACACGACTGGATGGCCGGCGGCATTATATCCTCTTTTGCAAAGCTGATGAAGATACCATTGCTTCATACCGTTCACAACTCGCATACTGGTTATGTTCCGCTGGATATGTACGGCGGCGTGAATTTGAATGAACTCTGGAATAAATTGTATTTCGCGCACGATCACGGCGTTTTGTGCGTTGATTGTCAGGCGACCGCGATTAAAAACGCGACGCTTGTCAACTATGTCGGGCAAAGATTCCTCGACGAAACCACACAGGATTATTTCCTCGACAGACATTTCATTCCTAACAGTGTAAGACAGGAAACAAAAGCGAAGTATCGATATGGCACTGTACTTGCGATTCCGAACGGTATTTCACCTTCAGTTTATCCCGAAGAGCAGATTGAAAATCCGCAAGTCGATAAGCCAGGCCTTGCCCAAAAATACGGCGTTGACGATAATGTTATAGAGGCCAAAAAACTCAATTTGGTCAAGTTTCAGAAAAAGACCGGCCTGACAGTTGACCCGGAAGCGATATTGTTGTATTGGCCTTCAAGGCTCGATAGGACGCAAAAAGGAATTGAACTTCTTGAAGATATCGCTTTGAAGTTTGTTATCGAACATCCTGATGTTCAGATTGCCGTTATTGGTAATCCGGTTGGCGACAGTCGCGTCGATGCGGATATACTCGGCAGAATCGCCTGTGCTTCAAACGGGAAAATTATGTATCAGACTTATAATGATGACGTAAGCATGCTTGCTTATGCAGCGGCGAGCGACGTTTTCGGCGCTTCGCTGTATGAGCCTTTCGGGCAGATAGACATTGTTGGAAATCTCTACGGCGCGACGGCGACGAATCGCGATACCGGCGGTTTTCACGATAAGATTGTGCCGTTGAAACTTCAGAAACTTGGAGCCGCCCAGGACGTCGGCAACGGTATGCTTTTTATGGATTATAATTCTTCCGGCTTGTGGTATGGCCTGCACGAGATTGTCAAGATTCACAGGTTCTTCAGAAAAGACCAGCCCGAATGGGAAAAACAGGCAAAAAGAATTATGACAGAGGCCAGAGAAAACTGGGGACTGAAAAAAATGGTTTCCGGTTATATGTCGGCTTATGAACGAATACTGGGCTATTCATTGAAATAAAAAAAGCCCCGCTATTAAACGGGGCTTTTAATTTACATTGGCTTCAACTCGACATAATCAACGCCGAACATTGCGTCTCTGTATTTGGTCGGTTTTACCGGCGGGCCGAGCTTAATTATATCCACAGTCAGAATATGTTTGCCTGCCTTACGAAAACGACTTATCGTGGTGTGTTCTGGCAGCTGGTTTGCTGTGATGACTTTGTACGCCGCATCAGTCTCTCAAATCGTAAAAAATCATTTCGCGACGTAAAAATTTTTCATTGTTAAAATCTCTGTCTTGCCCTAAAATAACAGCCTTGGTATTTATAAACTTTTAATTTGTAGGGGTGGGCTTTCTTGTCCGTCGTAGCTTTAGCGAAGACGGAAGCCCACGCGGTTTTCTTTTATTGTTTAGGGAAAGATAGAAATGGAACACAAAAAAGCAAATTGTCCGGGCAAGGCAAAGTATCTTCAGGGCAAAAGGGTACTGCCGGAGCCTATTAGCAAGAATTCAAGCATTGTGTCTGTGATTGATAATCTCGACGCGTACAACGGCGGCAGACTCCGCGCTGCCTGCCATCTGCTCCGCGACAGATATTCGCAGGACGATGTTACAATCGGCGTCAGCTTGGCCGGCGCTCTTACTCCCGCGGGTCTGGGACCGTCAACGGTTATTCCGCTGATGAACCACGGCTTTGTCGATTGGCTCGTTGCGACTGGCGCGAATATGTATCACGACATTCACTATGCTTTCAATCTTCCGATGTTCAGAGGCACGCACACTGTCGATGACGTTGATTTGAAGGCGAAAGGCATTACGAGAATTTACGATATTCTGTTTGACTATGAAGACGTACTGATGGAAACAGACAGAAGACTCCGCGAAATTATGCTTAGGCCTGAATTCCAGAAAGAAATGGGCACACGTGAATTTTATCACCATCTCGGCAAAGTTTTAAGCGAGCTTGAAGAAAAATATAATCTCGGCCAGGTCAGCATTTTAGCAGCTGCGTACAGGAATGGCATTCCGGTATTTACATCGTCGCCGGGCGATTCGACGATTGGTATGAACATCGCAGGTCTGGAACTGCTGGCAGAGGCAAAGGGATTGACGAACAAATTCAAACTCAAGATTAATCCGAGTATTGATGTTAATGATACGACCGCGATTGTTTTGAACGCAAAGAAATATGAAAACGGCAAGACCGGCGTTATTCTCATCGGCGGCGGTTCTCCAAAGAATTTCACATTGCAGACCGAGCCGCAGATTCAGGAAGTTTTAATGATACCTGAAGCCGGTCAGGATTATGATATTAACGTAACGGATGCTCGTCCGGACACCGGCGGCCTTTCAGGCGCTCCGCCATCAGAAGCCGCAAGCTGGGGCAAGATTGACCCGACAAAACTGGATGAAGCGGTAACTGCGTATCTTGACGTTACGGTAGCGTTCCCAATGATGACCGCGTATGCGATTCAATCGACGAAACCGAAGAGATTGAAAAGATTATATGACCGCGGCGATGAACTGCACCAGAAATTGATTAAATCATATCTGGAAAATAATAAGGAAGTCGAAAAACTTCAGGATATGATGAAAAAACTTGGTATGTAAAGTTATGAAAGTAAGAAACGCCACAGTTAACGATGTTGATGCGATATATTCGCTGATAACTCGCTATGCGCAGTTGGATATGATGTTGTTCCGTTCAAAGGCGTATATTTTCGATAATTTGCAAATGTTCAATATCGCTGACGCTGACGGAAAAATTGTGGGCTGCTGTGCTTTGCAGGTGATTTGGTCAGACCTGGCGGAAATTAAATCTTTAGCGGTGGACGAGCAGTATCAAAATAAAGGCGTTGGACGCTTGCTTGTGGAAAAAGCCGCTGAACAGGCTCGTTATCTTGGCGTTAAAAAGGTATTTGCGCTTACGTTGGCACCTGATTTTTTCAAAAAACAGGCATTTGTCGTTGTAGATAAAAAAACGCTTCCAATGAAGGTTTGGAGTGATTGTTCCAAATGTACCAAGCAGGAAAACTGTGACGAAATCGCAGTTGAAATGATTCTGTAAAACTGCGGATTTCAACAAAACTATCACATAAATCCCGTATTTCCCAGTCTGGAATGCGGGATTTTTTTATATGTTTTAAGATTATTTTGTGTGTGTAAATTGCCTAACGTTTTGCGTATAAAGGGATTATAAGACGAAAAAAATATATTTTCTAAAAAACAGGCTTGCTTGCTTTGCCGATATACCGTATGATACGCATTAGCGATTGGAAAGATGCGGACTTGTGTAAGTTTGCAGGCGGATAATCGCAAAAAGGGTTGGGCGGTTAATGCCCATATTGAAAAGTTAAGTTACAAAAGCACTGTGAGCCGGCTTTAATCGGCGATAGAGGTTTATAGTAATCTCAAGTCGAATTTAGCGAGGCAAAATCGGTGAAATAAGAGAAATGAAATTCCTATTTTAAAAATGTTTCAAAAGAACGTAAAAATTAGTCTTGTTAAATTGTTTGAGAAACGAAGAATTCCTTTAAGGGTTCGTAAAAAAACCATTTAGGGATGTTCTGTTATCACATTTTGAAAAGGATTTCGCTCTTATAATCATATCTTGTAGCTTTTACGCTGCCCTGACTGCGTTGTCTGCCGGTTCTATCCAACTTGATAAATAAATTGATAACGTGGAAAGGTACAAAAAAATGTTTACATTAGCACAGGCATCAGGTCTCACATCTGTTATTATAGCGGTCGCAGGCGTGCTCTGCGGCGGAATCCTCGCAGTTGTCGCAGGCAAGATCATTGGTTCAATCAAGCAAAGCACTCTTAACAAAAGACTTGCTCTCCAGACCGAACAGGCTAAAAGAGACGCTGGAGAAATTATCAAGGCCGCGAAAATCGAAGCAACGGCTGAAGCATTAAAGAAAAAAGAGGAATTTACCTCCGAAATTAATCAGGCAAAAGCTGAATTACGGGATGCCGAACGGCGACTAACCAAGCACGAAGACGCAATCGAAAGACAAAATGATATTCTTAGCCAGCGGGAAAAAGGTCTGACACAGACAGAAAATAATCTGAAAAACCGGTCGAATCAGCTCGACGAACGGGAAAAAGAAATCAACGGTATTATTACACAACAGAAAAATCAGCTTTTGAAAATCTCCGCAATGAGCGCAGAAGACGCCAAACAAATGCTGCTCCAGAAACTTGAAGATGAATGCGAACACGAAATGAACGGCATTATCCAGAGAAAAATGGAGGAGATGAATGAGATAGCAGAGGACAAAGGCAGAGAAATTATCAGCTCGGCCATTCAGCGGTTCGCCGCAGATCAGACCTGCGAAGTAACGGTATCTACAATCGACATTCCCAGCGACGATATGAAAGGCAGAATCATCGGCAGGGAAGGCAGGAATATTCGCGCATTTGAAAAAGCGACCGGCGTTGATGTTATCGTCGATGACACGCCTGGCGTTATTGTTATCAGCGGCTTTAATCCGATAAGACGCGAAGTTGCCCGCCAGTCGATGGAAAAACTCATTCAGGACGGCAGAATTCACCCGAGCAGAATCGAAGAACTCGTCGCTCAAACAAAGAAAGATGTTATTAACAAAGTAATGCAGGTCGGCAAAGAAGCGTCTGTCGAAGTTGACGTTCGCGGATTGAACAATAAAATCCTTATGGAAATCGGAACGCTGAATTACAGAACAAGCTACGGCCAAAACGTTCTGCGGCACAGCGTTGAAGTCGCATTCCTCGCACAGGTAATGGCTGATGAACTCGGACTCGACGGTTCAATCGCACGACGCGCGGGCTTCCTGCACGATATCGGCAAAGCGATGGACCACGAAATCGAAGGCGGCCATCCGGAAATTGGCGCAAACTTCCTCAAGAGGTTCAGTGAGTCTTCGATAGTGCTCAATGCTGTCGCGGCACATCACGGCGATATTCCTGCGGACAATCCATATACTCCGCTTGTTGCCGCCGCCGACGCAATCAGCGCATCGCGTCCGGGCGCAAGACGCGAAACACTTGAACGATATATCAAACGACTTGAAAAGCTCGAAGAAATCGCCAAACAGTTCCCGGGCGTTGAAAACTGCTATGCAATTCAGGCGGGCAGGGAAATACGCGTTATCGTTGACGCAAATAATGTAAACGATGAAAGCGCAGCTAAGACAGCTCGTGATATCGCCAAGAAAGTTGAAGATGAATTGACTTATCCGGGCGAAATTAAAGTAACGCTGCTGCGTGAAGTTCGCTGCGTTGAATACGCGAGATAGTTTATAGCCATTAGGGCACCAAGACACGAAGATATATGAAATTAAATGTATTATGTATAGGTGATATTGTCGGCAGGCCGGGTAAACGTGTGCTTGCCGATAATCTTGCGGCGATTATAAAACAATGTGAAATTGACTGCGTCATCGCAAATGCGGAGAATGCTGCCGGCGGTTCAGGTCTTACATTCCAGATATATGACAAACTTTTAAAATATGGCGTTAATATTATCACGCTTGGCGACCATACATTTAAAAAGAAAGAAATTATTCCCGTTCTCGAAAAAAATGACAACATCACACGCCCTGCGAATTTTTCAAAATACGCTGCGGGAAAAGATTTCGCTTTGTACAAAACCGCAAAAGGGCCGGTCATTGCGGTAGTGCCTCTTATTGGCAGAGTTTTTATGAAACCAGCCGACAGTCCTTATGACGCGGTCGATTCCATTTTGCCGAAACTCGAAAGCAAGGCGGATATTGTAATTGTGGAAATGCACGCCGAGGCGACAAGTGAAAAAGTTTCGATGGGATATTATCTTGACGGCAGGGTGAGCTGCGTATTTGGTACGCACACGCACGTCGCGACAGCAGATGAAAAAATTCTGCCGAAGGGCACCGCGTATATCACAGACATTGGAATGACAGGTTCGCATTATTCAGTACTCGGCAGAAAAATAGAATCTGTGCTGAAAAATTTCAGGACGCTTATGCCTTGTCCATTTGAAGTGGCAACCGACGATTTAAGAATCAACGGCATAGTTGTTACAATAGACAGCTCAACAAAAAAAGCTGAAAAAATTCAACGCCTCGAATTCAAAGACGCAGAATCAGACTCCGTCGGCTATGACGCTGACGACGGTAAACCGGATTTTAGCAACGACTTCTAATAGAAAAACCAGGCTAACTACTTAGCAGTCAAGGTTTTACAGCATTCGTTAATTTGTGAAAAATATAGGCATTTCTGTTGACTTTCTTAATATAAGCGATAAACTTACATAATGCTCTTTGCTTTTCAGCAATGGTGAGTAGAAGGATTTTGATAGGGAAGTTGAGATGGGAAACGGAAGAACAGTTTTGGTCATTGAGGAATATTCAGTTAATCACGCAGAGTTTATCTACTTTTAATCCTGGTTCACAATCTCATATCGCATCGATTTTTTGCACTTTGTAATTTTTGTCAACAGCTGTCTGGCATGGCGGACAGTTGAAAATATATATTGTGTATAAAATTATTCGGTGTTGTATTTTTGGGAGAACTAAAATGAGAGCAGGAAAGATTGTATTTGTTATTGTTACAACGCTGTGCCTGACATCTATGGTATGTGGAGACTGGAACGTGGGCGATCCGTACAAGATGCATTATCCGCAACTGCCGAAATCAGGTGGATGGGATGTCGAATTTGGTGCATCAATGCTCGGAGACGACTGGAAATGCTCGGAAACCGGTGCGGTAAGCGATGTTCACTTATGGGTTTCCTGGATGCAGAACCTTGTTCAGCCAATCGGGATGATGACAGTAAGTATCTACTCCGATGTGCCGGCTGTTCCGGGCACAAACGACTATTTTAGTCATCCGGGTCAACTGTTATGGATGCGGGACTTTTCATCCAGCCAGATTATTGTCCGCGATATGAATCCGGATTTGCAGGGCTGGTACGACCCATCGACAGGAGAATATGGTCGCAATGACCACATAATGTGGCAGCAAATTAACATCACAAACATTGATAAACCATTTTATCAGCGGGAAGGAACGATTTATTGGCTCGTCGTTGATTTCGGGCTACTGCCGTATGTTGGCTGGAAAGAGTCAGCCGATCATTTTAATGATGACGCAGTCCGTATGTCGCCGACGGGTGCATGGCAGGAATTGATTGACCCTGCGACAGGTACATCCATTGATTTGTCATTTGTTATTACGCCCGAACCTGCAACAATTGCTATCTTAGCGATAGGAGGACTTTTAATCAGACGCAGGACGATGTAATTTTAAGGTCGTCGGTATTTAAAAAGGCCGGCGACCATTTTTTTTGTTTTAAGGAGAATGAAAATGGAGATGAAAATGAAAAAAAATATTTGTTTAATTTTGATTTTGTGTCTGTCCTCGCTGGTTTACGCGGACTGGAACCAAGGCGACACTTACAAAATGCACTTTCCGCAGTATCCGCAAATTGATAATGGATGGGATGTTTGTCTGTGCTGTCAGTCTTTGGCTGACGATTTTCTATGTACGGAAACTGGGACTATCGATGATATTCACATCTGGGTTTCGTTCCAAGGAGATATTCCGGTTGATTTGGGCGACCCGTCTATTTGGGACATTACAATCCGCGCGTATGATTTAGTTTCGCCGGGGAATATTGGCCCTATACTGTGGAGCTACACCGGCGGAAGCATTGCAATCCGACAGTGGAGTTCAGGAATACAAGGCTGGTATTGTCCGAGTCCGCCTTCGCTGCAAATTCCAAATGACCATCAAGGTGTTTGGCAGATTAATTTTACAAATCTCTACGAGCCGATGGTGCAGACCCAGGGACAGATGTATTGGCTTGTGATAAAAGTAAATCTGCCGTTTCAGCCGCCGCCTGCGGTAGGGTGGAAAACCGCGAACCTGATGACTTATCCGCCGCCATACACCGGTCTTATCTACGGCGCAAATGCACGTTGGCAAATGCCTGGCGCATCCGCATGGAATCCAATTATTCCACTGCAAACAACAACACGTGATTTGGCGTTTGTTATTACGGGCAATCACATCGAGGACATAATAGATTATGGCGATGCGCCCGATGGGCCTTATCCAACGCTTTTGGCAAATAACGGAGCAAGGCACGTTATGAATTCGGGAATGTTTCTGGGCTTGTGTGTCGATAGCGAGCCGGACGGCCAACCAACAATTCCTGCCGATGGCGACGATATTAATCCGCTCATGGGGCCGGACGATGAAGATGGCGTTGTGTTCTCGCCGTTTTTCATTGGCCAGTCTGCTACAGTAAATGTTACCGCGTCTGCGCCGGGATTTTTGGATGCCTGGATAGATTTCAATGGCGACGGGATGTGGACGATGGGCTTGCCTGAACAAATCGCAATTTCAACGCCGCTTGTCGTGGGTAACAATGCAATTACATTTAACGTTCCTGCAACAGCATTGCTCGGACAGACTTACGCGAGGTTTAGATTCAGCGGTGTTGGCGGACTTATGCCGACCGGACTTGCACCGAATGGCGAAGTGGAAGATTACGCCGTTATGATTGAAGAGGAAATAAATCCCGACCCAAACACAAAATATGTTCAGTGGCCTGACACTACGCCCACTGGAATCGATATTCGTGTTGACGACGGCGATGGCGTTACAAGGCATATCGCTGACGATTTCCCGTGCAAAAAGGCCGGGCCAATCACTGATATTCATTTCTGGGGTTCGTGGAAAAACGATGAAAAGAGTCGAATCAACGGCTTTACAATTTCTTTCTACAGCGATGACCCTGTCGGTCTCGGTGGAAGCGACCCGGAAAATATTTACTCGAAACCAGACCAGCCGCTCTGGAAGAGAACATTTTTACCGGGCGAATTTGACGAATCGCTGTATTACACGTTGCCGAGAGGTTTGTATGAATGGTGGTGGGACCCGTATTTCGGAGCGATTTTGTCAAACGGCGACCAGAATATCTGGCAGTATGATATTTATATAGACCCTGCCGATGCGTTTGTGCAGGAAGGTACGCCGGAAAATCCGATGGTGTATTGGCTGGAGATTGAAGCGTGGACGCCATATCAAACCATTGGCAACGAATTCGGCTGGAAGACTTCCGATACTCACTGGAATGATGATGCGGTCTTTGCAACTGGTTCGCTTTATCCGTATGTCAGCGACTGGAGTGAATTGCGTTATCCGGAAGGGCATCCATATTATCCGGAGTCGCTGGATATGGCGTTTAAACTGACGACTGGCGAGCATAAACAATATAAATGGCTGCAAAAGCCCGATTTGAGCGAAACTGGTATTGACGTTGATGCGACAGAGCCGTTTATACTTGCCGATGATTTCCAATGTAATAAACCAAATCTGATAACAAAAATTGTTGTGTGGGGAAGCTGGCTCAACGACATATTGCCCGCTGAAGGTGCTGGTAATGTTACTTTTACATTGAGCATTCACGAAGATATTCCAGACCCCAACCTCGAAAACCCGCTTGATTACAGTATGCCCGCCGAGCCGGTGTGGCTGCGTAATTTCCTGCCGGGACAATTTGAGGTGGAAGTTGAAAAGTATGAAATTAACGAAGGCTGGTGGTCTCCTGACAATCCGCAGGGATATATTTTCCCCGGCGATCACGTCTGCTGGAAATACACATTCCATATTCCTGCTGATGAAGCTTTCTATCAGAAGGGCACACCGGCCAATCCGAAAGTTTACTGGCTCGATGTGCAGGCGCATCCGTTTGAGATGACAGCCGCAAGATTCGGCTGGAAGACATCGCTAAAACATTGGAATGATGATGCTGTTTGGGGAATGGGAATTGAACCTTATATGGGGCCGTGGCATGAATTGATATATCCGCCGCAGCACCAGTATTATCCGGAATCAATAGACCTTGCGTTTGCAATCGACAGCAACAACGCAGGACCGAAAGCAGACCTCGGCGATGCTCCTGATAGTACAAATAACAGCGGAGTGATTATGACAACATATCCGAGCGGCGTTACGGCGAATTTTCCGACGGTTTATATGGATGCAACTGTCGCACCGCCTTTTGGCCCGCTGCATCAGGATACCCAATCGGCGTTTTATCTTGGTACGACTGTGTCGTTTGAGAAAGAGGCCGATATGGGGCCGGATATGGACGCTACGAATAATATTATTCCCGCGACAAACAGCAAAAATCTTGACGGCGGTGATGATGGTGTTGCGGTACCGTTGAGTATGCCGCGATGCAGACTGATGAATTTTAATTATACCGTTACAGTAATTGATATAACGCAGCCGATTTTCGCCAACGTATGGTTTGACTTCAACAGAGATGGCGACTGGGACGATGTGAATATGTGCGGAACTGATTCGGCTCCTGAATGGGCTGTTGTTGACCAATTCCTCACATTCTCTGCTCCCGGTACATACACCGTTTCGACGCCTGCGTTCAGGACGTGGCATCCGTTGGCTGATGATTCGCCGATATGGATGAGAATTACTCTTTCTGAAACACCGTCAATGCCGAGCGGTGCCGGCGGGTCAGGGCCTTTGGGTGGTTATCAATATGGTGAGACAGAGGACTATCATTTCTGGGCAGATCAAAGCTGTTCAAACTGCGCAGATTATGACCTTTCAGGATTGGTCAACTATCTCGATTTAAGAGAATTTGTCGCGGATTGGCTCTGGACTGGCTTGGCAGGCGGATACGCCGAAGGCGACCTGGATTGTGATGGTGATGTGGAATTTACTGATTTTGCCATTTTTGCTGAACAGTGGTATTTAAGCTGTCCATAAGTGTTGATTTGTATAAAGTTTATAGCTGTCGGGGGAAATCTCCGGCAGCTTTTTTTTTGTATGATGTTGTTGAAACACAGAGCGGAAGTGCCGTTGCGGGTGTTTTTGACGCTGTAAAAACGGACAGGCGGCTCCGGAAGGTACAAATATTGTTTTACAAGCGGCTGATGGAAGTTATAATTATAAACTGACTTATGCAGGCGGTAATGGAAATGATATTATGCTGAAATATGTCAAGTGTGAGCCTAAAGCCGTGAAGTAAAATTTAATTTTGTTAAGGAGAACGTAATGAGAAAAATATTTGCACTGGTTGTCATTTTTTCTGTCGCTGCCGCAGTTGTAGCTGTTGAGAAAACAAAAGAAGTTTCAAAGGCGACAATTCAGCAGAAAGAAGCCGTCAAAAAAGCCGATCTGCCTCTTGAAAAGAAAATTGATATCAGCAGCGAAGTAAATATGGTTGTGGTATTCATACCGGCAGGCGAATTCGAGATGGGCTCGCCGATGGATGAACTCAAACGCGACAACGACGAAGGTCAGCATCATATCAAACTGACTAAACCTTTTTATATGGGCAAGTTCGAGGTTACGCAGCTTCAGTACCGTGAGGTTATGGGCGAAAATCCGAGCAAATTCGGTGGTGATAATCTGCCGGTCGAAAACGTCAACTGGTATGAAGCGGCGAGATTCCTCAAGAAACTGTCCGACAAGACCGGTTTGAAATTCAGATTTCCAACCGAAGCGGAATGGGAATATGCGTGCAGGGCAGGGACAACAACAGCGTTTAATACCGGCACAACTATCGATTCGGATTTCGCCAACTACGAAGCTACTACTCCTTATGCTGACGGAATTATAGGTAAGGATTTGGAACGTACAAATAAAGTCGGCTCGTATCCGCCAAACGCATTCGGATTGTGTGATATGCACGGCAATGCCTGGGAATGGTGCAATGATTTCTATGATAACGAATATTATAAAGTAACGCCTACAGTTGACCCGCAGGGGCCAAAGGTAAACGATGGCGATAAAGTTTTAAGAGGCGGCGCGTGGAACGAAAGGCCGAATAAATGCCGTTCTGCGGATAGGAACAACCGTAGTCCAAAAACCAATCAGCCGATTATCGGTTTCAGGGTTGTGATGGATATTGAATAAATTGGATATTGGCTGTTGAAATTCGTTAGCCCCCGGCTTTATGCCGGGGGTTAGTTTACGGAATTTTGCCGTATTGACACAGCCGATTTATAACTTATAATAAGTCCTATGCTTATGTTTTTATTATTACCGGTTGCTTTGCTGACGCTGCTTTTTGTTGCAGTGTTCGCTCGGATTGCGTTTTTGGTTTTAAAGGCGTTTTGCCTGCTTTTGGCATCGGTTTTTATGCTGCCTGTTATATTTGCGCTTGCCGTCGCGGCGATGGCGATGTTTATCGCTGGCATGGCGGTATTGCCGATAGTGCTGCCGATTATGGTAGTGTTTTTTGTTGTTATTATTCTGCCTTTGCTGCTGATTAAATGTCTGATTTTCTAAACCATTTTTTGAAGCAAGTCATCTGTTATCACAAAACATCAAACACAATGAATGTCATATTGCATAAACTTTAAGGAGTTTAATTGGAAAAAATGCGAGATAATATAGCGGTCAGACGGGAGCGAGCGGTTCTTGTCGGCGCTATTTTAAAAGGTGAATTACATAATGATGACGAATTAGCTGAATTGTCGGCGCTGGTCGAAAGTGCCGGTGCGGTGATTGTTGACAGAGTCCAGCAGAGAGTTTTAGACATTAATCCCGCGACATACATCGGCAAAGGCAAAGCCGAAATGGTCAAGCAGCGTGTGAAGAAAAATGAGGCCGACGTTGTGATTTTCGACAACGATTTGTCGCCCGGCCAAATCAGGGAACTTGAATCGATTATTGGAACAAAAATTCTCGACCGCAGCGAATTGATTCTCGATATTTTCGCAAGCAGGGCACAGACAAAACAGGCCAAACTTCAGGTCGAGCTTGCGCAGCTCGAATATACATATCCAAGACTTACTCGAATGTGGTCGCACCTTGATACCGTAACCGGCGCGGCAGGCAGTCCCGGTGCTGGCGCAGTCGGCGCTATCGGCACAAGAGGCCCCGGCGAAAAGCAGCTCGAAATCGACCGAAGACTTGTCAATAAAAGAATTACAGAACTCAAACGTGAGCTCAAGGAAATTGATAAACGAATTATCAGGGAAATAGATCAGCGAAGGGGGCAGTTTAAAATTTGTCTGGTTGGCTATACAAACGCGGGCAAAAGCACGCTTATGAACGCACTGACAGACGCCGGCGTTTATGTTGAGGATAGACTCTTTGCGACGCTTGATACAAGGACGCGACAGTGGACGCTCGACGGTGGGAAAAAGGTGCTTATCAGCGATACGGTCGGCTTTGTTAAAAATTTGCCGCATCAGCTTGTCGCGTCTTTCAAGGCGACACTTGAAGAGGCGATTAACGCCGATTTGCTTTTGCATGTGTTTGATGTCTCGAATGAAGACGTCGAACAACAGGCTCTTAACGCCAAAAAAGTGCTCGAAGAAATCGGCTGTGCTGATAAGCAAACGATTATTCTTCTCAACAAGGCCGATGTTGTTCGCAGTCAGGCGCATTTTGAATTTATGCAGACGGTTTATCCGGAGGCGATTTGCATTTCCGCAAAGTCAGGCCTGAATCTCGATTTGCTCAAGCAGAAGGTGATTGAAATTTACGATGGCGGAATATTATCTTTGCGTATAACCGCAAGCGCCGGCGACGGCAAAATCCAGAGTTTCCTGAAATCGCACGCGATTATTATCAATCAGGAATATTTCGACAGCACCGTAGTTATGGATGTGAAAGTCGGCAAAAATCTTATGCCGAACATTAAGCAAATGAAGCCGATTCAAATAGAAGAATTGAAATAAATTAATCGTTGAAAAAAAATCTGTTTCTGATTAAATACCGTGTATGATTAAAAATATATCGATAATTGGTGACGGGGCGATGAGCAGTATCTGCTCGATGCTTCTTTGTGAAAAGGGCCTTGCTGTTCGTATGTGGGGATACGATGCGAATCAGCTTGCGCAGATAAAAGAAAAAAGAGAAAATATCAGATTCCTGCCCGGCTACAAACTGCCCGATTCATTGCAATTCGAACCGCAGGATTCCGAAATCTTCAAAAATGCTGATTTGGTTGTTTCTGCTATTCCCTGCCAGTTTACACGGTCTGTCTGGAAACGACTCGCTAAATACGCCAACACGAATACGCCGATTGTTTCGGTTACAAAAGGCATTGAAAACGATACATTGCTTTGTACAAGTCAGATAATCCAGGAAATTCTTGGTAATAAATCGCAAGTTGTTGTATTGTCCGGCCCTACAATCGCCGATGAAATTGCCAAAAAACTCCCCGCTACCGCAACGGCCGCGTCAAAAGACGAAAGACTTGCCGGCGCAGTACAGGAAACTTTCACCGCACCATATTTTCGCGTCTATCGCAACAGCGACATTACAGGCGTTGAACTTGCAGGCGCGATGAAAAATGTCATTGCGATTGCCGCCGGTATTGTTGACGGAATTAAAATCGGCGACAACGCGAAGGCGGCGCTTCTTTGCAGAGGCCTTGCGGAAATCACAAGGCTCGGCGTTGCGCTCGGAGCAAAAGAACAGACTTTCTCCGGCTTGAGCGGACTGGGCGATTTGGTTACTACGTGCATTTCGCCGATGGGACGCAACAGAAGTTTCGGCCAGCGAATCGGAAAAGGCGCAAGCGTAAAAGACGCCATCGCAGCGACAAATTCAGTTGTCGAAGGCATCGCGACGTGCAAATCGGTTATCGATTTGGCGAAAAAATATTCTATAAGTATGCCCATAACGGAGTCGGTATATCAAATCATTTTCGAGAACAAGAGTGTCTCGGCTGCTATTGAAGATTTGATGGCACGAAAGCTGAAAGCCGAATAGCAGTTAGCCTGCCGATTCATTCGGCAGGTTTGTCCCTAAATTCGCACAACTTTGCAAAAGTCCGAAAATAACACTATTTTGTCCGCGAAACACTGCAAAACTCTACATAAGTCCCCCCGCAAATCTGTCGATAAATACATAGTATCTCGTGAAGCGTGAAACGTGAAGCGAACCACGAGATACGAGATACGAACTACGAGATACGAGTTGAATATGACGACAGAAACATCTGAAAAGACATTGATAAAGAGATTATTGGCTGACGCGGTAGCGGCCGGCGCAAGCGATTTGCATATCAACGTTGGTATGCCGCCGATGCAGAGAATTCATACCGAGCTTACGCTGACAAAGGACGACCCGATTACATCAAAACAGGTCGAGGAAATGGTTCTCGAAATGGTCGGCCCCGACAGATATAAAATTTTTAAGGAACATTGCGATCTCGATTTTTCGACAACCATCGAAGGCGGCTATCGTTTTAGAGTAAACGCGCACTATCAGAAAGAAACCATCGGGATTTCGTTTCGTTTGATTCCGAACAAAATTCCTGATATTGCGAAAATCAATCTCCCACAGGCAATTATCGATTTGACTGATTTGCCGCGAGGTCTTGTTCTTGTAACAGGCCAGACCGGCAGCGGAAAAAGCACAACGCTCGCAGCGATGATAGGAAGAATTAACGCTACATCAGCGAAGAGAATTATCACGATGGAGGACCCCATCGAATACTCGTTCACAAACGACAAATCTATGATTGAGCAGCGTGAAATCGGCGCAGATTGCCCGACGTTCGCTTCTGGCCTTAAACATGCTTTAAGACAGGACCCGGAAGTGATACTCGTTGGCGAAATGCGAGACCTTGAAACAACCAGCGCAACGGTAACAGCCGCAGAAACAGGCCACCTTGTTTTCAGTACGCTGCACACAATGAACGCCGCGCAGACAATCGAGCGTGCGATAGATATTTATCCGCCCGGCCAGCAGAACCAGATTCGAGCGATGCTTTCTAATACATTACAGGCTGTTGTTTCACAGACGCTTTTTAAACGAATCGATAAACCTGGAATGGTGCCCGGCATTGAAATTATGATTTGCAATCCTGCTATTCGCAACTGTATTCGCGAAAACAGAATCCACGAAATTCCGAACATTATTACTACGTCGCGAAAAATGGGTATGCAGGAAATGGATGCCAGTATTTCCGAACTGTATTTCAGGGGAATGATAAGCAAAGAAGATGCCATAACCAGCGCAACAAACGCGGCGCGTATGGAAAAATCGCTTTCTCCTGAAAATAAGGAAATGTTTATGCGTCAGTTGCAAATGCAGACACCAACACCGCCGGCAATTCCGCAGCCAATGCGAAATTAATAACCTCTTAAAAATAAAAAAGGGACAGGTATTTAAACTTGTCCCTTTTTTTGTTTCTGTATTTCACTTTGTCTAAATATTATTACAAAGGTACCCGCCATCGATTGGCAGTGTAACGCCTGTAACAAAATTCGAAGCATCGGAAGCGAGGAAAATCGTTGCGCCGGTCAGATATTCCGGCAAACCAAAACCGTCCATCGGAGTTCTCGCAAGCACGTCTTTGCCGCGCTGGGTCGGTGTGCCGTCATCGTTCAGTAGGAGTTTCCGATTCTGGTCGGCAACGAAGAATCCCGGTGCTATCGCGTTTACCCTGATTCCGTATGGTGCCAGTTCCTTTGCGTGTCCCATAGTCTGATTCATCACAGCGGCCTTTGCGGATGAATATGCCCAGATGCCTGAAAGCGGATTGAAGCCCGCCATCGAAGCGATATTGATAATTCTGCCTTTGATTTTGTTGTCTATCCAGTATTTTGCTATGTGTTTAGTCGGCAGGATGCAGCCGGCCAGGAGATTTAATTTCAAAACGAATTCAAAATCTTCGGCTTTCACATCGACTAATGGACCTTTCCCGCGGTTTCCGCCGGCGCCGTTTAAAAGTATTTCGGCAGAGCCGAAAATCTTTACGGATTTCTCGAGTGCCTGCACGATTGAATTTTCGTCCATCAGGTTTACTTCGACCGTTGCGACTCTGGATTTGTCGCCGCAGGCCTTTGCGACTACTTCGGATTTTGCCGCCAGATTTGTCGGGTTGATATCCCATAGAATAATATTTGCGCCCGCACAGGCGAAACCTTCGGCTATTGCGCTGCAAAGCGTTCCGCCGCCGCCGGTTATGATTGCTGTTTTGCCTTTAAGCCCATATTTGGTCTCAAGATACGACATTTTTCATACTCCTAAATTTAATATAAATGACTGGGCTATTTAAACGTCTCTGGAATTAATTGCAATACAAATTTTGCTGAAATGGTACTTTTTTTGTACCAATTTCATTTTGGTCAAAAATAAGAAAAATTCCATCAATTCAAAGTTCGACGTTGAATGTTCGATGTTGGGTGTTAAAATAGTTGTCAGGTAGTGTTGCAAATTGGACTGAAACTATGGAGTCAAACAATGTTCGTAATGCACATAAATATCAAGGTCAAACACGAGTTCGTTGAGGAGTTTAAACAGGTCTGTATCGAAAACGCAAAGAACAGTGTTAAAGAGCCTGCCGTCAAACGCTTCGATGTGCTGCAGCAGGCCGACGACCCGACACGTTTTATTCTCGTCGAGGCATACACAGACCAAAGCGGGGTCGAAGCGCACAAGCAAACCGCTCATTATAATAAATGGAAAGCCGAAGCGGAACGAATGATTGAGGGAGAAAGAGTACGAACAAAGTTTACGCCGGTCTGGCCGCAGACGTATTAAGGCGATATTAAAATGCTTGTCCACACGAAGGCGGGATATTTTCTCATCCGATAATATGCTTATTTTTTGCGATTTTTAAAAAAACTTTTTTCATACGGTATAAGTGTCGATACAGAGTATGAGTTTTGGGTCATACGCTTTCAAGAATGCAAGGGGTTGAATTATGTATGAAACTTTTTTTGGTAGAATATTAGCCTATATAGGAATGAAGCGGTTTTCTCGTTGTACCAGAAGGGTACTGCAGTTGGCTCGTCAGGAGGCCAAACGGCTTAATTCCCAGTATGTAGATTCCGAGCATGTTCTGCTTGCGCTCATAAAAGGCGAACGCGGCATTGCGGCCACAGTCTTGTTTAATCTGCGAATGAATTTTACAGACGTTGAAAATGAGATTAGCAGGTTAATCGCAGCCCAATCTGAAGAGGCGAAAAAGAAAAACAACGGTTCGCAATCGAGAGATATAATTATGCGAGCCATCAAAGAATCCAAGGATATGAAGCATAATTGCGTTGGAACCGAAGATTTGCTTTTAGCTCTTCTTTATTTCAACGATGGAATAGCCGCACAGACGCTGACGAATCTTGAACTTGACTTCAAGAAAGTCCGGCCGGAAATAGAACGCATTCTCGGCGGTATGAGAGAATAGTAAATATCCATATCATTGAGCGGCTTGAGCCTTTAAGAGCAAATCAGCAATCCACTGCTCAAAATAAAACGGATACGTATTCAGTTTCAGCGTTTCACCAGGAAAATCACAGCCGTGCTTTTTTAATGCGGTTTCAAGTCGGCCGACATCATTTGGAAAATCCTGCGTTACGATTTTCAAATATATTTCTTTCAGTTTGCTCAGCCGCTTTTTCTTTTTTTCAGGTGTTTCGCCGGCCGCTCTGAAAAATTCATACACAGTTTTGACCGGTATTCCCGGCTTGAAAAATTTCTCAAGTCGCTGCGGGATTTTGTCCGGCAAAGCGTTATCGTGATACATCGCCAAATCGAGCAGTTCTTTGTGTGTGTAATATAAAAAAGGATTGCCGAAGAAAACCGCAGGGCTGTAATCCCGCCGCAAATCCGCCAGATAACTCTGAAACGCGTTAATGCCTTTGCTTTCCAGCAGAAAGCTGGCAGGGCCGTCGCCGATAAGAACGGTATAGCAATAATTATTCAGGTCCGGACGATTGAACCGGACTATATCGCTGTATGCCTGCTGAAGTTTTGGTTTGGTTTGCGTGCGAACATCGATGATTAATAATCGTGAATCGGTGGTATCGCGGGCGGATTTCAGAATATCCGTTGGCGTAATAGTTTCTTTACCGCCGGCCGGGAGGATTAATTCGACATTTTTTATAGCAGAATATTCGGTGATTCGCTGGTAAATATCATCGGCAAGGACGCTGTCGAGTGTGATAATGTGTATTTTGTTTTTTCGTTCTGTGTAATGCAGCATAGTAAAGTTCAGTCTTATATAAACTTATTATACTTTACCAAAAAATCTGTCAAATTGCACGTCTTTTTCTTATTGGAAGTTGATTTTCTGCCGTCCCCCGTTAGATGTTAGAAGAGCTGCTGCCGGGGGGGCGTTGCAAGGCCGTGCGTCTCCGTTTTTCTGAAATTTCAATTTTCAAATTTTCAATCTTAAAGGCTATCTCTAAAAATGCAAAAAATCAGAGCCGTGAGCGTTGAAGCCGCAACTGAAACCCTTACAAAACCGGATAACTCCACTATTGCACATACCTCGTCTTTCGGGTATGATAGTCTCTCGCAGTTGACCGCCGCCAATATAAGCAATATCAGCGGTTCAACGTGGGTAGGCAGTTATATACTGATCGCGATTGAATTTTGCCTGTTGAAATAAACGCCAAAGGACGAGAGATTTTTGAAAAGGTGTTTTAATGCCAAAAAACATATTTACGTTTATGTTATTGTGCAATGAGAACTGCAATATCAGTAGTTTTATTATTACTATTACATGAAGTTTTTTTTAAAAGACTTGGACAATTTTCGCAAGTACTTTTTATGATAATTTTTCTTATAGTGATAATAGTAATAATCATCCTTACAGACCGGATGGATGGGTAAAAAATCCGAAATGTATAATTAGGGACAGCCACTAATGGCGTTTCCTTAAGCTGCATAAGCTGCCCTCCATTGCTCTCGTGTCTTTCGTAATTTCGGATAATGTTTACGTTCTCGTGTCACCGCTCTCGGTTCTTTTCTGCCAGGCCTTTCTGGAACAAGATATGTCCCAATTTCCACAAGCATTGCTTTATATATCTGCGGCAGTTGCCATATCGGCTCACTGGCAAAGGCTGGCGAAAAATATAAAATCGTCCTGACGCTACAAACAAAACTAATTCTGATCGGATCAATATTTTGTGCCGCAGCAGCTTCCAGCATAATCGTCCTCACAATGTTTACAGCTATCGAATAATTAGGGACAGCCACCTATTATTTTAAACCTTGCGTTTTGGTTTTACGTTTTTAGTTTCTCGGCATAGTTATACTAACGACTAACAGCCATCAACTAACAACTAATTTGCTTTAAGGCAATGCCTGTACAGGCGAAAAAATAAAAAGACAACCTCGGACAAAGCTCGCTTGGGTAGAGGTTGCTTTTGATTTTTTTTCAGTGTCCGCAGGACACGCCTTTAAAGCGAAGCCGTGTAAATCCGTGTCTAAAAAAATAGTCCTCTGTGCGTCTCTGTGTCGCTCTGCTGAAGCGAAGCGAAAGCCCTCGGTTTTTGAGAAATTTTATGCCTCGAAAATAAAATTTAGAGAGGGTGGCTAACAAAAAATCCGGTTTAATCCGCGAGAATCCGCGGTTCAAAAATCTGCAAGTTTCATAAACACCGATTTTTCATTTCTGTTATTTCTGACGATTTCACTGCCATTTATTATCGTTCCAGTTGATTTCAGTGCATTTTACTGTGATTTAGTAATTTTTTTTGTTTGTGAAACTTGCGCCTTGCGTAATTTTGCGATAAGAACGCGCAATTTCTATTTGCTACTGGCTACTGACTACTACTAATAGTGTATATGAAATTTTGCGCAAGCGAAGACTTGCGCCGATTTTGTGATTTTTCGAAAAAATTGATTTTTGAGACTGATTTTGATATGTTTTTTTGCCTTTTGCCGATTACTTGCGCGTTTTAAAGGCTGTTTTTGGCGAAAAACTGAAAAATTACAAAAAACGATAATCTGATATTTGGCAGACAGTTAGAAGAAAAACTGCTCAAAACGTGCGCATTCTTATTTTGAGCAAAACCGGCTGTAAGTCTTTATTTTTTGTTATGCTGTGCGGATATTACTTGCGCATTTTGTGTTATTGACTATACAGCGGGAACTTTGCAGGCAGGGCAAATGGCTATGGAAAAATTTTAACATAGATATATAATTCTCTTATGAAATTGAAATGTCCGGTATGTAAAAAGAAGATTGACGCTGACAGGAAGGAAGCCTGTTTTCCGTTCTGCAGCGAACGGTGTAAGCTGGTTGACCTTAATTCGTGGTTTAGCGGCGATTATACGATTTGTTCGCCTATTCCGGATGAAATGAAGAAAGATTTGGAAAATAAGCTGGAATAAGGGGTTAAAAGGGAGTACTATGTCAAGTCCATTATATTAAGGATGCAGAAAGATGACGGAGCAGAATACAGAAGAAAAAAAGCAGAATTTTGAGTTCCGGGTGTCGGATTTACTTTTTCCAAATGTTTTTAAGACTTTCAGGATTGCGATTCAGCCTGCCAGGTTGATAACGGCGTTTCTTGCGCTGGCGATCATATATTCTGCCGGCTGGCTGATGGATTTCCGTAAGACGGTAGTGGTGTCTGGGAAATTATCGACATCGGATTTGAGGACATCGACTCTCGACGGCTCACGGGTATGGCCGACGGAGCTGCACTGCTTTATAACTTATCCCGACAGGATGGAGAATTTCTTAAAGGTTTATGCGGAACGGACAAAAACTCAAAGGCAGGGCGTATTTAATGTGTTTTCCAATTTCTGCCTGGCGAATTTTAACGATGGTACGGTTTATTTTGTGCAGTTGAACTTTGGCAAAACGATACAGGCGATAAGTAATTGTTTTATGGCTTGTGTTTGGGTTCTGGAATATCATACTATTTACGGAATAATTTTCCTTTCGATATTGTTTGTGGTGTTCTCGCTTGCGGGCGGGGCGATATGCAGGGGGGCTGCGTTTCATTTTACGCGGGACGAACGACTGGGGGCAGGGGCGTGTATCGCATTTGCCGTAAAAAGATGTGTACCTTTGCTCTTTGCGCCGACGGCGCCTTTGGTATTGGCGGCACTGCTGGGGTTTGTCATTGTGTCGATGCTGGGGTTGATGGCGAACATTCCTTACGCTGGTGAGGTTGTACTGGCGGTTTTCTTCGTATTGGTGTTAATTTGTGGCGGTCTGATGGCTTATGCCGCAATTTGGGGGATTGGCAGTTGGAACCTGATGTACAGCGCGATAGCCTGTGAAAAAACCGATACATTTGACGCGATGTGCAGGGCGTACAGTTATGTAAATTCCCGACCATGGAGGCTGGCGATTTATACGATACTTGCGGGATTTTACGGCGGGATATGCTATTTATTTGTGCGATTTTTCGCGTTTATGATGCTCGTAACCAGCCGATGGTTCCTGGATTTTGGAATATGGACGCAAAGCCAAAAAGGTGCGCAGATTGAAAAAATCGACGCTATATGGCCGAAACCGGAATATTTTAATCTTTTCGGTGCGGCAGCCGATTTTTCAAAGCCTGTAACGCAAACTATTGCCTCTGCGGTGGTGCATTGCGAGATTCTTATTGTGTCGGGGCTTGTGATGGCTTTTGTACTTAGTTTCTACTTTTCAGCCGGTACAATTATTTACTGTTTACTGCGGAAAAAAATTGACAACATACCTCTTGATAGTGTATTTATAGAGCCAGTTTCAACACAGAATCCACAGCAACAAGCAACTAATATATAATTGAAAGTCAGCATAATTTATGACACAAGAAAAACAGGATACACAACAGGAAACATGCCCAACACCCGAAAACGGGAGTTTCGTGCTTCGGTTTCGTAAGCAGGCAATAGTACTTGTGCATATCGGTATCTTTGCGATAAGCCTGATGATGGCATTTTTGCTTGTGAACAATATGCAGTTCCAGAACGAATGGTTTTTAAAGCTGTATCCCAAAACACTGTTGTTTTTCGTGATTGTAAAGATATTTGTCTTTGCGGCATTCAAACAATACCAGGGGTGGTGGCGGTATGTAAGCATTTCCGATTTGCTGTCAATAGTTAAGGCTTCGCTCGTCAGTACGCTGATTATCGTAATTGCCTGGGTGGCTGTGGCGGCAGTGGAGCCGATAAGACAATGGGTAAATGAACTGTTCGGATTCAGTCAGGCGGTTTTTATTCTCGATATGTTCGCAACGATTGTTCTGATGGGCGGAATGAGAATGGCTGTTCGGCTTTATCACGAGGAATTTCATACCGAACAGGCGGGAAAACTGAAAAGATTTCTGATTGTCGGTGCAGGTAATGCCGGCGAGTCTCTGCTTCGCGAACTGCATCGTATGCAGGTTGAACAATATGATGTTATAGGTTTTATCGATGACGACCCCGCAAAAAGAGGCGTAAATATTCACGGGATTCCTGTGCTGGGGAATGTCGATGACCTGCTGAAAGTTTGCAAAGATAATAGTATAGATGAAATCGCGATAGCTATGCCGAGTGCAACGGCAAAACAACTGCGAAAAGTAGTTCAAATATGTGAAGGTACGAAAACGCGATTCAGAACAGTGCCTTCAGTGGCGGATATCGCAAGTGGCAGATTCAGAGTATCGCAAATAAGAGATGTTGATATTAACGACTTGCTTGGCCGTGAAGCTGTTCAGCTTGACCTTGCGACAATCGGGAAATATCTCGATGATAAAGTAATTCTTGTTACCGGAGCCGGCGGGTCAATCGGTTCTGAAATGTGCAGACAGGTCTGTAATTTCAAGCCGGAGCTTTTGCTGCTGGTCGAACAGACTGAAAATTCACTGTTTTTTATCGAACGCGAACTTCGCAAAAGTTTTCCAACGGTCGCGATGGAAGCCATTATCTGCGATATCACAGACAAAAAACGTGTCGAACAAATTTTCACAAAGTATAAGCCAAACGTTGTAATTCACGCGGCAGCGCATAAACATGTGCCGCTTATGGAAACTAATCCGGGTGAAGCTTTAAAAAATAATATCATAGGGACAAAGACGGTGGCCGATGCTTCGGACAGGTTTGGCACCGAAAGCTTTGTGATGATAAGCACCGATAAGGCTGTCAATCCGACAAGCATTATGGGCTCAACAAAACGTGTATCTGAATTGTATATTCAAGACCTGGACAGAACGAGCGAGACGGCGTTTGTAACCGTGCGGTTTGGAAATGTGCTGGGCTCAAACGGCTCGGTAGTTCCGATATTTAAAAGCCAAATCGCAGCAGGCGGCCCTGTTACAATAACGCATCCGGAAATGCGAAGATACTTTATGACGATTCCCGAAGCATCGCAACTGGTTTTGCAGGCGGCGACAATGGGCAATGGCGGCGAAATATTCGTACTCGATATGGGCGAGCCGGTGAAAATTGTTGACCTTGCGAAAGAACTTATTACCTTGAGCGGTTTCAGGCCGGGTGAAGATATCGAAATTGTTTTCTCGGGTACACGGCCGGGCGAAAAACTTTTCGAAGAATTGTCCATCAAAGGCGAAGATATGGTTATGACACGCCATCCGAAAATCAGTATCTGGCAGAAGAATCAGCCGTTGGACAGGGAAGCGTTAAGAGAAAAAATCACTAATCTCGTCGGAATAGCCGATTTGCAGAATCATAAACAAATTGTTTCTTTCATCAAAGAAATTGTGCCGGAATATATCGGCGACAAAGTCAACGTGAACAATAGTTGATTTAATATTTTATATTTTACTTTTTTTTGCTTAGAGTTTTTTTTGTGGAATAAAGAATTAATGTAAGTTCTTTTGCTTCATTTAACAAATTTTTGACTTTATTCTCACTTACAAGATTTTCTTTAAAGAGAAAATTCAATCCAAAACTATCTCCATCAACGACCATACAGGCAGTTGAGCCATCGAGTCGAACAGACGAAATCATTGTTGTCGTATGCCAGTGGCCAGATGGGGTATACTGCGAAATATTATAAGCGATATGATGGGAGTTTCCAGAAAAAATGCGCATAAAAAAAGCCCGTTCAACCGAACGGGCATTGAAATTAGCTGTTGTGCTGGTTTTCGACCTGCTCGTCGCGTGGATGAGCTTCATCGTAAACTTCCTTGATTTTCTTTGTTGTTAAATGCGTGTAAATCTGCGTTGTTGAAAGCGACTGGTGGCCTAAAAGCTCCTGTACGCTTCTTAAATCCGCACCATTATTCAGCAGATGGGTTGCGAAGCTGTGTCTTAATGTGTGCGGGCTGATTGACGGGTCAAGGCCTGCCATCTTCAGGTACTTGTCCATTTTTCTGCGTACGCTTCTTGTGCTCAATCTCTTGCCGTGCTTATTGACGAAAAGAACTTTCGAATCAAAATTGGCATTGTTCTGGGCACGTCTGTTTCGATATTCCATATAATGCTGTATAGATTGCAGGGCAGAGGAGCCAATCGGTGAGATTCTTTCCTTTTTGCCTTTGCCGCGAACATGAAGTACTTCGCCGAGGAAGTCAACGTCTTCGATATTCAACGCGACCAGTTCGCTGACTCTGACACCTGTGCCATAGAGTGTTTCCATAATGGCACGGTCTCTTGCGCCGAGCCAACTGTCGGCAGGGGGTGTTTCGAGCAGTGTCTTTACCTGTTCGTATTCGAGGAACTTCGGCAGTTTCTTGTCCTGCTTTGGCGTTCTGACTGCTGTAACTGGATTGTTCTGCAGATAGTTTCTTTTTACCAGAAATTTATAAAAGCTTCGCAGTGTAGCCAGTTTCCTTGCGGAAGTGGACTTTGAATACTGCTTGTCATTCAAGTGAGCCATATAGGTTCTGACTAAATCGGTCGTAAGCGTTAGAAGCAATTGCTCGACCTTCGTCTGCGTTTGAGTAGCTACTCCGCCGGCTGAATTATCAGAAGCAGTCCAATCTGATTGTGAAGCCTGTCCGCTGATATACTGACAAAATTGCTCAAGGTCAGCATGATAGCATTTCGCGGTGTGTTCGGAAAAATGCTTTTCAAATTTCAGATAGTCCAAAAACTCATTGATAATAACACAATTTGCCATTTTGTTCTCCATATCGTTAATCCACGACGAAGGGACATTTTTAATCCTTAGGCTCAATCATCTGTGGAGCCTTATCGTTTAGTAATTTATCTGCTTCTGTGATTAGGGATTGGGTAAGTTTGAAACTCAAGACTGCGGCATCGAACCAATCGAAGTTAGTTTTGTTGTCCTTTGCGGAAACAACAAGGGCATCCAGCAGTAAATCTTCACAGCCAGACTCATAACGAAATACATACTTTTCGTCGCCTTTTGTAAGAACAAGCTGTCGTAAATTTCTCTGCATCTCAATACCTGAACAGAATAAATATTTCTACCGAATAATTATCGGGCTGAAAGGGCAGACCGATAACTGAAAAATTAATTTTTTTCAAAATTACCCGAATTACGCGGGTTAGCTCTTTTGTATATAGAGCAACTCTACAGGTTTATCGGCGAACATTAGGCAAATTCTTTAGGGGGAAGCATAAAAGATTTGAAATAATTAATTTTGTAAGTGCTTTTTAAAAAAGGTAGTTAGAGAGGCTGTCCGGATTTAAAATATAAAGTTAAAATATAAAATTTATACTTAATTTAATCGTAACTCCGTAAAAATTAGAGAGTTATGGAGTGTAAATAGTTAAATACCGTGAATTTTGCTGCATTGAATAAGCAGTTTTTCGACCCATTCAATCGGCATAACGGTTGACGCATCGGATTTTGCGTTTTTGGGGTCGGTGTGTACTTCAAGGAACAAACCATCCGCTCCGGCGGCAACTGCGGCCTTGGCAAGAACCGGGGACATTTCTCGGCAACCAGCTGAAGCATTGCCGAGTCCGCCGGGCTGCTGGGTACTGTGGGTGGCGTCAAAAATGACAGGGCAGCCGAATTTTTTCATCGCAGGGATAGCCGTCATATCGTTCACAAGGCGATTGTAGCCAAAAAATGTGCCGCGTTCGGTGAGCATAATCTTTTCATTGCCAGTCGAACGAATTTTATCAACGGCGTTCTTCATTTCATCAGGCGACATAAACTGGCCTTTTTTGACGTTGATTGGTTTTCCGGTTTTTCCGCAAGCGGCCAGCAGGTCGGTCTGGCGGCAAAGAAAAGCGGGGATTTGCAGGCAGTCAACAACTTTGGCAACTTGGACAACCTGCGAGACTTCGTGAACGTCAGTGAGTATCGGCATAGAAGTTTTCTTTCTGACGTTATCAAGAATCGCAAGACCTTTTTCCATTCCGGGGCCGCGGAAACTTTCGATGCTGCTGCGGTTGGCTTTGTCGAAACTCGCTTTGAATATGACAGGCACGCCGGTTTTTTTGCTGATGTCGAGAAGTTTGGCCGCTATGTCGAGACAGATTTGTTCTGATTCAATTACGCACGGGCCGGCGATAACAAATAATCCGGCGTTTGGTTCGATTTTTATATTGCCAATGTTAAACATAAGATTTATTTTCCTAAAAAAACGTGGATTCCCCCACAGGGGTTGTAACCGCCTTTCGCGGGAACACTTACTCAAAGATTCTGAAAATTCTTCTACGCATACCGATAGGTTGTCCTTTCGGCGGGACGAGAACCTTCACAGCCTGCGGAACAATGGAAATTTCCAAAGGCAGTTCCGGGCCGGGGTCGCCGTCAAGTTCAGACCTGACGTAACTGTTGGACGAAATTTTTATTTTTTTGCATTGCTTATATATTACGCTTTTGCATCTTCGGTGGCTTTTCAACATAGTCATAAGCGACTGATATGCCAGCGAAATCTGATTCGAACATTTATAAATACAAATGTCGAGCAGACCGTCACCGAAATCAGCAGCCTGCAAAATTGGAATGCCGATCGCATAACGTGAAATATTTCCGAAAATGGCGATGCCGCGGTCGGAAAAAACTACACGGTCGTCAATTTCAATGTTAATGACAGGGAATTTATAACCGAAAAATGTTTTCATAATCGGGAAAAAATAATGCAGGTGAGTGATATTTCCCTGTCTTTTTTCGCTAACAAGCCGAACGATATCGCCGTCAAAACCTACACCGCCGACAGAAGTGAAAAAGGTGTCGTTGGCTTTGCACAGGTCGAGAGGGTGGAGAATGTTCGCCTCGAAAATTTCAATCCAGTGCTTTACTGACTTTTTGTAGCCAAGTTCATTTGCAAGCAGATTTTCAGTTCCGCTGGGCAAAAGCATAAGCGGTTTGTCGCTGCCTTCAAGGCCGTGGACTACTTCGCGAATCGTGCCGTCGCCGCCTGCGACGATTACCATCATGCAATTGAATTTTACCGCAGATTCAGCGGCCAGCGAACGGGCGTGCAAAAGCGATTTAGTCTGATTGACCTGCAACTGAAATTTTTTCGAATATAAATATTCGATGAATTCATTCACGGCGTGCTTTTCACTGCTTGCGCCGGAGCTTGCGTTCACTATTATAGATATATAACCATTTTCAGGATTCATTATTTCTTTTCAAATGAAATACTTCTTGTTTTCAGGCCTGCGTTTTTAATCGCTTCCTCCATAAGATGAGCGTAGCTTAACGGCTGATGCTGAATATTCTCAAGGCCGAGTTCTTTTTGTACCTGCTCAATAACCACATCATCCGGCCCTTCGATTTCCACGAATTTGCCCAGCATCGGCAATTCATCAAGAGCGACTTTGCAATTCTTATAATCCCACAGGCTTCGCTTTTTCTCAAGCGTAAGTCTCGCGGTATATCCGAGCTGTTCAAACAATTCCGCCAACTCATCGGCTTTGTCAACTTTCAATCCGATTTCACGCCGGCTCTTGAAGCGGTGGTTTTCTCTTGCGCCTTTGTACGTCAGTTCAATCGCCCGGCCAATGTGATTAATGTGCGTTCGTATTCGCAGGCACCTGTCTGACTTTACGAGCGAATCCTTGTTGTCGTCATAATAAGAAT
Organism: Planctomycetaceae bacterium; assembly: GCA_021371795.1. Lineage (NCBI taxonomy): Bacteria > Pseudomonadati > Planctomycetota > Planctomycetia > Planctomycetales > Planctomycetaceae > Planctomycetaceae bacterium. Next base: position 50,332 of record JAJFVK010000020.1, read on the forward strand.
CGATTTGCAGAAAATCGCCCTCAAATTTTGCGCCAAGCTGCTGCAATTTTTGCGCAGTCTGCTGAAAATCGTCAACTTTTAGTTTTATCTCTATTTCTAAAGCCATCAGTTATCCTATAACAATGTTTACCAGACGAGATTTGATGACGATTATCTTTTTAATCTCTTTGCCTGCGATTGACGATGCGACTTTTTCACAGGCAAGAGCTTTTTGCTTTATTTCATCTTCATCTGCTTCGGCGGAAACGACAATCTTATCCTTAATTTTGCCCAGAACCTGAACGGCCAGCTCAATCTCTTTTTCTTTTGCGAGATTTTCATCGAACTTCGGCCAAGTTTCATAAGCCAGCGTGTTCGTATGTCCGAGCATCTGCCAGATTTCTTCGGCAATGTGCGGGGCAAGAGGGGCCAGAATGAGAACAAAAGCTTCAATTGTCTTTTTCGGCCTTGTTTCGAGTTTAATCAGATGATTTACGAATATCATCATTTGACTAATCGCGGTATTGAAGCGGAACGTATCGATATTCTGCGTAACTTTCTTTATAGATTGATGCAGCAGCCGGAGCGTTTCTTCATCGGCATCGACATCTTTTATACTGCTGTGTATCAGGCCGGTTTGCTCGTCAACGACGCATCGCCAGAATTTATTCAAAAATCTGTGTACGCCTTCGACGCCCTGCATACTCCACGGCTTTGTCGCTTCAAGCGGGCCCATAAACATTTCATAAAGTCTCATCGAATCCGCGCCATACTCGTCGATGACTTTGTCCGGGTTGACAACGTTGCCGCGGGACTTGCTCATCTTCTGATTGTCTTGGCCGAGAATCATACCCTGATTTATTAATTTCTTGAACGGCTCGGGCGTGCTGACGTATCCCAAATCGAAAAGCAGTTTGTGCCAGAATCGTGAATAAAGCAAATGCAGCACAGCGTGTTCCGCTCCGCCGATATATAAATCGACCGGCATCCAATATTTTTCTTTCTGCTTTTCCCACGCAGCCTGATTGTTTTTCGGGTCGAGATACCGCAGATAATACCAACAGCTTCCAGCCCATTGCGGCATTGTATTGGTTTCGCGTTTCGCTTTTTTGCCGTTTGGCAGTTCGACGTTGAGCCAATTTTCAATTTTGGCCAAAGGCGACAATCCGCTGTCCGACGGTTTGAAATTATCAGTTTCAGGAAGCGTCAGCGGCAAATATTTTTCATCGAGCGCGATTATCCGGCCGTCCTCAAGATGCAGCAGGGGGAACGGTTCGCCCCAATAACGCTGGCGACTGAAAAGCCAATCGCGAAGTTTATAATTAACCGCTTTTTTGCCCAGCCCGTTTTCGTCGAGCCAGTTTGTAATTTTTTCTTTGAATTCCGCTGTCGGCAGGCCGTTAAATTCACCGCTGTTGATTGCGATGCCTTCGCCAGTGAAACAATATTCGCCTTTTTCGATTTTCTCTGCCAGTGCTTTGTCGTCTTTAGGTTCGACAACCGGAATTATTGGCAGATTGAATTTCTTAGCAAATTCAAAATCTCTTTCATCATGAGCAGGTACGCTCATAATCGCGCCTGTGCCGTAGCTACTCAGAACGTAATCGCTAATCCAGATTGGAATTTTCGTTTCATTTACAGGATTAATCGCATACGCGCCGGTGAATACGCCTGATTTATCTTTAGCGAGGTCTGTTCGGTCGAGGTCGCTCTTGCTTTGCGCGAGTTTTTTGTAATCTTCAATCGCCTGTTTCTGCTCGGCGGTAGTTATTTCATCGACAATCGGATGTTCCGGTGCAAGAACCATATATGTTGCACCGAAAAGCGTATCGGGACGTGTCGTAAAGACGGTGATTATTTCATCGAAGCCGTCAACTTTAAAATCGACTTCCGCGCCGATGCTTTTGCCAATCCAGTCGGTTTGCAGTTTTTTTATAGATGTCGGCCAATCGACGAGTTTTAAATCGTCTTCGAGCCTGTCCGCGTATTTTGTGATTCGCAGCATCCACTGACGCATCGGTTTGCGAACGACAGGATGTCCGCCGCGTTCGGAGACGCCGCCGATGACTTCTTCATTGGCTAAAACTGTGCCAAGCTCCGGACACCAGTTTACGGCTACTTCATCTTCATACGCTAAACGCTGACTGTTAAGGAATTCTTCCTGTTCTTCTTTTGCCAGTTCGCTCCAGTTGCGAACGCCGCCTGCGATTCCCATAACCGCAGGAATCGGATTTGCCTCAACAATTTCGCCGTCCGTACCGATGTACAATTTTCCGTTTTCGAGATTTTTTATAAGCTCGGAAATTGGTTTTGCTTTTTGTTCCATCTGGTCGAAATAGCTGTTGAACAATTTCAGGAAAATCCACTGTGTCCATTTATAATAACCGGGGTCGGTAGTATCAACCTGTCTGTCCCAATCGTACGAAAAACCGAGGTCTTTGATTTGCCTTCGCATATTATTGATATTCTGCTGGGTTGTGATGGCAGGGTGTGTGCCGGTTTTGACGGCATACTGCTCTGCGGGCAGGCCGAATGCGTCCCAGCCGATTGGATGCAGGACATTGAAGCCGTTCATTCTTTTGTAACGCGCGACAATGTCGCTTGCGGTGTAGCCTTCCGGATGACCGACGTGAAGACCCTGTGCCGATGGGTAGGGGAACATATCAAGCACATAATACTTTGGCTTGTCGGAATTATCCTTAGCGGCGAAGGTCTTGCCGGTTTCCCAGTAAGTCTGCCACTTTTTCTCTATTTCGTTGAAGTTGTAAATTCCTTTTGGTTCGTCCATTTTTTTAGTGTCCTGAATGAGGGCATGTTCCGTGCGATGGGCAGGTATGACATTTACTGCCTGCTGACGGAGTTTTTACCACTGCTGAAAAGGTTGAAAACTGTTTGGTAAGTTTTTTACCGCCGCAGGAAGGGCAGATGTGCGATTCTTTGGAACTCATCGATTTTTCGAGGAATTCATTGACCTTACCGCATTTTTCACATTTGTATTCAATAATAGGCATAGTAACGCAAATCAAATATCAAAATTGTTCCCCTCTGATTTTGCTCTTCAAGTCCCCGCAAGGGGGATTGTAAGTAGCAAAATCCTGAAGATTCGGGGATTACAGGATTGCCGCTTTACGGCAGACTATCCATATATATTAAAGACAAGCAGTATAACCTTTTATATTCCAGAGGCAAGGAAAAGGTTAAGAAAAAAAGCAATTTAGGGGTGTTTATATTGTTAATTTGGGTTTTGATGCATCAATTTAACATTTTTGTTAAATTAATGCATTCTGTAGGGGCGAACCTATGCGTTCGCCCTTATTGGGCAGACACACAGGTCTGCCCCTACGTTAGTATTTTTTGAGCAAATACACAGGTTGCCAATATTGCTGTTTTTATTTTTGGAATAATTCGTCGTCCTCCCAGTTTGAAGGATTTTTCAAAATATATTCGCGGATTTGTCCCAATGAAATTTCATTTCGAATGATATGTTCATAATAATTTCTTTGCCATAATGTTCCCTTGAATGGTTTCCAGTCGTTTTGTTTTACATTACGGATATATTCATTAGTTGTCATTGTTTTGTACCACTGAACAATTTTGCTTATGGGTGTATGTTGTAGGGGCGAATCTATGTGTTCGCCATTTTTATTTTCTGGGCAGACACGTAGGTCTGCCCCTACAAGTTTATCTTTAGTGTTCGGTCTTGCAATAGCATTTAATTTGGTGTCGATTATATTGATAATGCCGTGAAAGTGGTTCGGCATAATCACATAAAGGTCTGTTTGAACGTTGGGGAACTTGCAGCTTACTTCTTTCCACCAACGCTCAATCATATTGCCGGCATTATTTAAAACCATAAATCCTTTTTCGATATTGCCGAATGCAGGCTGACAATAATGAGTGCAAATGGTAATGAAATAATAACCGACTTTTGAATAGTCATACCCCCTTAATCTAATTGAATGACGATGATGTATTTTGGGATCATATTCATTAGTTGGCATGTTTTATACCATTGAATGATTTTGCTTATGGGTATTGTTGTAGGGGCGAACCTATGTGTTCGCCCTTATTGTGCAGACACACAGGTCTGCCCCTACGAAAATATCAATCTATGAATATACGTTTTATGTGCCGGTCGAAGATGTTTTCGGTTACGGTTTGGGCAATCGTATCCTCAAATTTTTCCAAGGCGTTGATGTATCGTGCACCTATATTGGCGGCGATTTTATAGCCGACGTGGATTAACTGCCGGAAGTTAAGATTGTAGTCCTTGCAATCCAAATCGTGGCGAAGGGTGTTTGCGTATTTTTCGCTGTCCCATTTTGCGACTTCACTCGCTGTCGGAAGTTGTGCTTTATTGATGTCGATAACTGTCGCGTACGGCCCGCAAAGTTCGTCGAAATGTTCGAGAGCCTGTTTGTAAACATCTTTTGCGATGACAAGACCCTCTCCGCCGGCAATCGCAAGACCGATGATTTCTTCAAGCCATGTTGTGCCTGCTGTTTTCAAATGCAGTCCCGCGCCGGTTTTTTTCAACACTCTTTTAATCGGCGCGTAAATAGAAAATTTATCGCTGCCGGAATGAACGCTTAATTTCAGATTAGCGGGCAGACCGAATTCCTTAATCGCGAAATTAATTACCGCGATGTCCTCGTTGAATTCTTTCTCAAATTGTTTTACATCGCCGACATAATCGACACCTTTATTAAATCTGCCTGTGAATTTTGGTGCGATTGTTTGAGCCGGTATTTTTTCAGCGGCAATTGCAGACAGAATGAAAAACATCTCGACCGGACTTTGCGGCTGATTCGATTCATCCATCGAAACTTCTGTAACGAAATTATCCGCACCTTTCTTGTTGGCGACGTGTCTGAAAATCTCGCCTGCCTTTTTTACGGCAAGCAGAAATTTTGAGCCGATGTTTTCAAGGTCGCTTTGTGTGATGTTGAATTTTCCGTCGATGCCGGGAATCGACAATGTACCGAGGAATTTCTTGTTTTGGGCTATAAATGCGTTTAAGGTCTTTTCTTCGCATTTCTGGCCGATGTAATCCGCGACATCGAGGGTGAAGAAATTGCTCGGCTCGATAAACGAATCGACTGTGCTCAAATTGATATGGTCTGCGTCAACATAATATGAATCTTTCCAGCCGAAGAATTTCACGGCGGCATCAGCTTCGGCACGCAGGTCGGCAGGCTTTGTGCCGATGATGGAATGTTCGCGGTTCGACTTGTTCCAGACGGGCACTAAATTACAGCCTCGCTGTTTTGCTTTTATTATAGCTGCCAGTTGTGCTTTGCCCTGATGCGCGAATCTGTCGCCTGTGCCGATGGAATATTTTTCAATCTTCATATTAAATTCCTGAAAAAAATTATGCAGAAGTATTTTTCTGTTCGGATAACTCCGTTGTATGTTCCGTATGTTCCAGATGTTTGGCAATGGCTTTGGCGGCACTTTTGACATCTCGTGATGCCAAAGCCGCAAGCATTTTTTTGTGATAACTAATCGCGTAATCAACTTCCGCCTCATAAATACTTGAAAAAACCTGTGTGTATTTATGATAATCCGCGATTGAGGCGAAAGCGGTAATCAGGGGCATATTTCCAGTCGCGTGTATGATTGTCTGATGAAATTCCATATCGAACTTGAAGAAATCCAGAAGATTATCCTTCGACTGTTCCATTTTTTCGATAAGTTTTTCGAGATACTCAAGCTGGTCGTCATTTATTTTTTCGCAGGCAAGAGTAATTGCCGCTGTTTCAATTGCTTTGCGGGCGTAAATGATGTCAGCAATAGAAACGCTCTCAAAATCCCTCGGCAGCAAATGTGTCGGCAGTTTTTTTTGCGAAACTTTCTGAACATACGCGCCGGAGCCGGCCTTGATTTTGACAACGCCGAGTTTTTCGAGGTCGTAGAAAGCCTGGCGGACAGTGCCTCGGCTTAAGTTATACTGTTTGCAAAGCTGGCGTTCTGCCGGCAGACGTGCACCATCGCCAAAAGAGCCTGAAGCAATCGCGGCAATCAGTTCCCGCACAAGTTTAGTATGTAATAATTCCTTATTCATTGATACATGTCAACTAATTGGTATAATTGGTATAATTTATATACCAATTTTAGAGTTTCGTCAAGACAAAAAGTTTGACGATGGCGGCCAACCCATTATAATTTCTGAAATTGCTGAAGTTTTAAAATATTGATTTTGCAAGACAAAGGATACTGTTATGAAATTCAGGGCATTATTAGTTTTTGTTGTAGCGGCGATGACATCTTATTGCGGCGCAAGAAATTTTATGGTTCAGTCTTTTGACGGCCAGCTAATCAGCTATAACGTGTTCGGAAGCGGAGACGTTACGCTTGTATTTGTTCACGGCTGGGCGGGCGACAGCAGGTATTGGAAATATCAGATTCCGGCTTTTGTCAGCAAATACAGAGTTGTCGCAATCGACAGCGCAGGGCAAGGCCATTCCGAACAGACGCGAGATGTGTACACGCTTGAAGCCTTCGGCAAAGATGTTAAGGCTGTTGTTGATGATATTAACGCGACGAAAGTTATTTTAATCGGACACTCTATGGGTGATGGCGTTATCGCCGAGGCGGAGAAATTAATGCCTGAAAAGGTCATCGGTCTTATCGGCGTGGACAATATAAATAACCTTGAACAGAGTATGCCCAAAGAAGAATTTGAAAAACTTATCAGCGGAATGGAAAAAGATTTTAAAGCGGAGGTCAGGAAATTTATCGAGCCGATGCTCGGCAAAAGTATGAAGCCGGAGTTGCGAAAATGGATTGTCGATGATATTTGCTGTCAGAACCCCCGCGTCGGCATAATCGCGGTAAAAGAATATGTTGCTCGCTACGACAATCTCGGAATGGCAAATACATACAAACAGGTCAAAGCTCCGGTTCGCTGCATAAACTCCGATTTGTACCCGACTAATCCGGAAGTAAATCGCAAATATATAACTTCGTTCGAGGTTGCGATAATGCCCGGCTGCGGCCATTTTCCGATGCTCGAACGGCCGGAAGAATTCAATAAACACCTGCACAAATATGTGAAGGAATTAATAAGTTTAAGCAAAGCGAAAAAATAATGGGTAAATCGCCGGAACGCAAAGGGCAATATTGGGTTTACATCCTCAAGTGCAATGACGGTACATTTTACACCGGCTACACGAACAATCTTGCAAACCGTGTCGCATTGCACAACAGCGGCAGGGGCGCAAAATATGTAAGAAATAAATTGCCTGCCGTGCTGGTTTATGCTAAAGAATACCGCTATTATAAAAGTGCTTTGAATGGCGAAATAGCTGTTAAAAGATTAACCAGAAAACGAAAAGAAAAACTGATAAGAATATATGAAAATAATAAACAAGGTGAATGTGTTTGAAAGCCGTCCCCGCAGGTTTGCTGCGGCAAACCTAAACGCGGGGACACCCAAAACTTCCGGAGGAAGATTATGAGAATCTTCCTCCGGAGTTTTGGGTGCCAGATGAATAAATTAGACTCGAGTCTTGTCGTTAATTCATTTGTACAGGATGGATTCGAGTTGACTGAAGATATAGGCGAAACTGACGTTGTGCTTATAAACACCTGCTCGGTGCGTAATCACGCGGAGGAGCGGGTACTTTCGATGCTCGGCCATCTCAAGCACGTCAAAAAAACTAATCCAAATCTTATCGTCGCAGTGTTCGGCTGTATGGCACAAAGATGCAAAGAAGATTTACTCAATCATCCGGTAGTGAATATTGTTTGCGGGCCGTTGCAGATACCGGAATTGCCGAAACTGGTTCATAACGCTTTAGAAAATACAAAAAAGCAAAAGGCGGTAAGCGAAAATATCAGGCATAAACCAACTGTGGAAAATTTAGCAAGCCTTGATGATTTCGAGCAGGATTTCGATTCGGTTGAAGAGCATTTGCCTGCGCAGGCGTTTGTTCGTGTAATGCACGGTTGCGATAACTTCTGTTCTTATTGCGTTGTGCCGTATGTCCGCGGGCCGGAGGTTTCGCGTCCGCCGGAGAAAATTATTACGCAAATTAAAAAGCTCGTCGATACCGGCGTAAAACAGGTAACGCTTCTTGGTCAAACGGTCAATTCATATCAGTATGAAAATCTGTCCTTTGCGGATTTGCTTTATGAAGTGAGTAAAATCGAAGGATTGGAATGGATAAAGTTTGTTACCTGCTATCCGCGGGATTTCGATGAAAGAATTTTCAGAGCGATGATTGATTTGCCGAAGATTTGCAGGTATCTGCACATCCCTGCGCAAAGCGGCTCGGACAGAATTCTTAAAGCGATGAATCGCGGTTACACCGCCGAGCAGTATCTTGACATTGTTTATAAGGCAAAAGAGATTGTGCCGGATATTGCCGTCGCGGGCGATTTTATTGTCGGCTTCCCCGGCGAAACAGATGAGGATTTTCAAAAAACGGTTGAGCTTGTCCAAAAGGCAAAATACAAGAATGTCTTTGTTTTCAAATATTCCCCCCGACCCGGCACGAGAGCTGATGAAAAATTGGCCGATGATGTTCCAAATGAAGTAAAGAAGCAGAGGAACATAGATTTGTTAGCGGTTCAGGAAAAAATCAGCGCAGAAATAAATCAGGCGTTTATCGGCAGGACGTTGAAAGTGATGGTTGATGGTGTCAGCAAAAAAGGCCATCTCGACATCGCTCATGAAAAAGAACATACGCAACTTATCGGCCGCTCGGCAGGCGATTACATCGTCGTGTTCGACGCCCCGGCGAATTTGGCAGGGCAGTTTGTCGATGTGGAAATTACACGGGCAAGCGCACTGACGTTGTTTGGTAAATTAGACGCAGATTAACACGGTTCTTTAGACACGGATTAACGCGGATTTACACTGTTATATAAAAAAATAATTTATTTGAACTAATCCGGTCGAAGTGCGTCTTTACATAGTGATATGAGAAATCTTAAGGGCCTTTATGGATTTGGACAAGCATCTGGAAACAATAGTGCATCGCTGTCAGGATGGCGAAAGAACGGCGTTTGAAGAGCTATTTGAGCTGTATCAGCCGAGGCTGAAATATTATGTTAGGCGGCTGGATTGTGACGGACACAATATTGACGATATTCTGCAGGATATCTGGCTGACGGTTATAAAGGAAATCCAGAAGCTGAAAGAGGCAAAGGTTTTCGCTGTCTGGCTGTATCGTATCGCAAGAAATAAGGTTTATGATGGGTTCAGACGCAAAGAAAATTTTGCCGTGCTGCCGGATGAAGATGAAATTTACATATCAGGCAATGACGAGCCGACTTTTGATGAGGCAGACGGCGAGAAGTTACACAAAGCCCTTAACGAACTCAAACCTTATCATCGAGAAGTGTTGACACTGTGTTTTATTGAGCAAATGTCTTACCAGTCGATTGCGGAAGTTATCGGTTGTGGAATTGGAACTGTCAGGTCGCGAATATTTTACGCAAAGCAATCTCTTCGCAAAGAAATGGAGAGTAAAAATGGATAAGAATAAAAAATTATTTGAAAAACTGTTGAAAGCGGATGGTATTAATCCCGCGAAAACTTTGGAATCTGAACGTATTGCTTTTGGTAAAATTCTCGACCGACAGTTGGAAACTAAAGAATCAAATCGGGGCAAACTGTTTGCATGGCGAATGCTGACACAAAGTAAAATATTTCGATTATCTGCGGCAGCCGTAATAATCTTTGCGATATTCATTGGCATAAGTCGTTTTGGCGGTTACCTTGATACGACAAGTGTGGCGTTGGCAGATGTGGCTATAAAACTTAATCAAATAAAAAGCAGTATTTTTAAAAAGATGACAACAATATCCTCTAAGAACGTAATTAACACATTTGAAACCTTGTCATATTACACAAAAGGTGCTGTGAGAGAGGACATCTATGATAATGATAAACTAAGTAATCAGGTGTATGTAAATTTTTCTAAAGGAACATTTGTTGGGATAAATTACAAGGAAAAATTTTATAGAAAAACAGAATTGATAGAGGATGATATTAAAAATCAATCTGTGACATTAGGGCCGCATGAAATAGCAAATTTCATTTTGTCGAAAGGAGAATATAAAAAATTAGGCAAAAAAAGCATAAATGGAATTGCTGTCGAAGGTTTCGAATTTTACGATTTAAGAACAATTCTTAGTATTGATAAAGATTATGTAAAAGATATGACCATGCGTTTTTGGGTTGATTTAAATTCTAAATTTATAGTTCGTATTGAAGTAGATTGCCTTTTGATTAATAACAACAAAGTGAATATCGTTATGTATGATCCCCAATATGATGTTGAACTCGCCCCCAATTTTTTTGAACCGCAAATACCTCGTGATTTCATAGATTACGAAAAACGTGGTTTTGTTGGGCTCAATCTTGAAAATTGGCCGACGTTGAAAGTTGTGTCAGGTATGCCTGCAGAGAAAGCGGGAATTAAAGATGGCGATGTGCTGAAAAAGATAAATGGCCAGGATGTCAGCTATATTAAAACCTCGGAAGATGCAAGGCAAGCATTATCAGGGAAGGCTGGCGACAAGATTGCTCTTACCGTTAAACGACAGGATTCCGAATATACTTTTGATATTATCAGAGTGACTTTACCGGATAAACACTAAGTTAAGACTTTGTCATTTTATCAACACCGTCAAGGCAGAGGGCCGACCATGTTTCCAATGTGTCTTTTACTTTATTTAGTTCCGCAGGCGACATAAATTCCAACTGCGTAATCATCTGCTCTTTGCGTTCAACCTTCGGTGCTTCCAATTGCCAGAAATGGACAACGCCGAGGTGAACCTGGCCGACTTCATTTGTGTCGTCATTCAATAGAGCAACAATTTTATTTGTGTACTTGGTATCTACCGAAACTTCTTCGGTAATTTCACGCTGAACGGCTTCCAAATATGTTTGGCGTGCATCGTTGCTGAAAAGCGTCCAATCGACCGGATTGATATGGCCGCCGATTCCCATTGAACGTTTTGAGACAAGGCGGGTTTCGCCTGCACGTTTGCCGCGGACATAGCTCAAATATTTGCCATCGCAGCCCATTATAACATAAGGTATTAATTGCTTAAAAGACGGGTCTTTTTCCGCCAGCGGCCTTGCCATAAATGTGCAAACGCCGGGCGCGAATATTTCTTTAAGATAACGTTCGACATCAAACATCAGGCCGTGAAACGTTCCGAGCTTATCGAGTATTTCTCTTTTGATTACTAATACCTGTTCATCCTGTGCCATGTTGAGTCCTTTTAAAATGAGTAATTACCCTGCGTTTACCCCAGCGCGGGGTTTCCGCTTTGCTCCAACGCTTAGGGCTCTGAATTTGTTTTCTTTTCTAAATTTTCTTCTGCTTCCGGTTTCCTGATGTATAAAGGCACAAGGCTGACCGGGTCAGCGAATTTTTCCTGTTCGGCTATTTGAGTGCCGAGTTTGAAAACGTTCGAAGCCTTTGGCGACCAAAGATTATTATCTAATATCTTAATATTTTCAGTTTCAAAATTTTTCGAATAGTAAAGCAGTCCTTCGCCGAGCAGATAAATCGGTTCATTGTCGAACTTCGCTTTGAATTCTTCGGCGGTCATCATACAGTCCGGCTGGATTTTTTCCCACAGATTATTTTTTCTCTCAAAGACGGCGATAAAGAACTGCCCGCGTTTTGCGTCGATTACAGTTGCGATTTTTTTTACCGATTCATCGTTTACATTCTGCGCGATAACTTCGCTTGTATTGACCGCGACGACTTTGCTTTCGTTTGCCAAAGCCATCATCTTGGCGACTGTAACGGAAATTCTCACGCCGGTGAAACTTCCCGGACCTATCGAAATATAAATATGATTAATTTGATTGGCAGTCCCGGAAATTTGTTTCAATAATGTATCTATTGTGTCGAATAATTCAGCGTTATGGCGAAGCGGGGCGGAGAAAGTTTTTTCGTCCGATAATTTTCCATCTAAGCCAATAGCGACCGAGCCGAGCCTGCCGGTGGTTTCCAGTGCAAGGCATAAATTATGATATGTAATTGCTGAATTTTTCATAAGTTCAGTGATTTTATACAATTATCAAGGCTTTTAAAGAAAAATACGCCAAATTTTTTAAAAGAATTTACTCTATAACATCCTAAAATAAGCCGAAGTAATACCGAATAATAATAGAACCTTGAAAAAAAGAAATATTAAAAACACAAAGTATTATGAAAAACCATTGCTTAAATATAAGAATTAACTTGAAGAACGCAGATTTTGGTGTTAAAATGGCGAATCTCAATAAGTACCGTAAGGTCGGTAAAGTGTATGAATCCGAACGGTTAAATAGAATTGGGATGTTGCCTGAGCATCTGAAAACCTTAACTATATTATAGGAGACTACCAGTGTTAATTGGTGTATCTAAAATGAGATGGACTTTGGGCGTATTAACAGCAGCGATACTTGTTTGCACAGTAGCGACATCAGTTGTTTTGGCGGAAAATGAATCAGCCAAACAGCAGGCAATGCAAATGCAGGGCAAGCAGTTTCTTGACATTGCATCAGAACAGTATAATCGCGGCTTGACTGAAGACGCCAAAGCAACAGTTCGCAGAGTCGAAGCGTATAAAGACTATCTTGACGAATCTGACAAGAGCAAACTTGCAGAGCTTGTAAAATCTCTGGGCTTAGAGGCTGGCAGTGTACAGGCAAGTCAGCCTGTGGTAGAGAATATCGCCGCCGAGCTTCTGACAGACGCAAGAACTCTGGCATCACAAGGCAAAATCGAAGAAGCAAAAGCCAGATATATGCAGGCAAAACAGAGCGGCAAACTTACCGCAGACGAAATTGCGGCAGTTGACGCAGAACTTGCAGCTCTCGGCCAGACATCCCCGTCGCAGCCGGTGCCCGCAACACAATCGGAAGTTAATGAGCAATACATAAAATTCGTACCGGTTGACGCAAATACGGTAAATGTAAATCCAGCACCTGAAGTAAATACAGTTCCAGTTGTAACCCCCGTAGAACCGAATATCGAGCAGCCGGCGGTTATGATTCCAGTTGAACCGGAAAATCAACCCGCAGCGGCACCGACAGAAGAACAGGTAAAAGAAAACTACATCGAAACTGTAAAGCAGAAGCAGCGTGTTCAGCAGAGCTATACAAAAGCGGTTGTTAATGAAGCAGTCGCCAAAGCAAAAGAATACACAGATAAAGAAGAATTCGCCGGCGCCAAAGACGAAATTTTACGCGCAGCATCAGTAGTTGAAAAGAACAAAATGCTGCTGGGCGATGAGGATTATAAGCAATACACAGCCACATTACAGCAGATGACGACAGATATTAATGCACGTCAGGCTGAAATAGAAAAACAGAAGGCTGAAAAATCCAAAGCTGAAGCACAGGCATCGCAGGAACAGTTGCGAGGTCAACAGGCTGCCGATAAACAAAAGAGAATCGAAGACCTTCTTGACAGAGCCAACGAGTATCAGGGACAGCAGAAATATGAAGAAGCTCTTGCCCAGGTCGATACGCTTATGGCTATTGACCCGACAAACAGGGAAGGCGCTATTCGCAAACAAATGCTTCACGATATCATAAATCTTCGCACGCAGTTGGAAATCAAAAAGGAAATCGGTCAGGCAGAAGAAGCTTCTTTCACAGATGTACAAAGATCAATGATTCCTCATGCTGAGTTGATTACATATCCTCGCAACTGGCAGGATATATCGGCAAAGAGAGAACGCGATATGATTACTGGTGTTGCACCGGTAGATGCGGAAGTTTACAAGCAGCTTGAAACACAGGCTGATTTGTCGGCACTTACTCCCGAAACGCCGTTCAACGAAGCGATAGATATTCTAAAAAATTCAGTAACTCCTCCGTTAAAGATAGTCGTTTACTGGAAAGACTTATCGGATAACGCGTACATCGAACCGGATGCACCAATCGGAATGCACGGTTTTCCGGGAATGCCTGTTGGCGAAGCGCTAAGTGCGCTGTTGAAATCTATTTCAGGCGGAGTGGCAAATATTGATTATGCGGTTAAAGAAGGCATTATTACCGTAGCTACAAAAGAATCACTGCCGGCAAGCAAGCTTGTTACGCAGGTTTACACTATAAGTGAGATTGTCGGTGCGGTAGCAGACTTTGAACCTACACAGATGCAATCAGGCGGCGGCGGCGGTAACGGCGAAATACAAAGCAACAGCAACACTTCCGGTACCACTGATGCTGAACAGCAGAAGGAAGAAAATACAGATGATATCGTTACTATTATCCAGGAAACGATAGCTCCGGAATCATGGCTGATTAATGGTGGCGAAGGTACAATAACAAGAACCGCCAACGATTACAGACTTATTGTCAGCCAAACGCCGCAGATTCATTTACAGATACAAAAACTTCTGGATGATTTACGCATGTCAAAGGGCGAGCAGGTATCGATTGAAGCAAGATTTTTGTTTGTAACGGAAAACTTCCTTGAAGATATTGGCATTGATACGAATTTCCTGATTAATACCGGCGGTGCTTTTACAGATGATATAGGTATTCTTCAGGATTCAGCATCTTATACATTGCCTGGCGCAACAGGCGTTCCGGGCAGCATGGGCAGCTCCGTAACAGGCTCCACTATAGGCGCGCCTACAATGGGCGGCGTAGGCAAGATTGGTTTGAGTTTGTTCAACGACGATTTGCAGCTCTCTTTCCTTATCAGAGCTACACAGGCTCATCGTGACGCAAAAGTTCTGACCGCTCCGAGAGTTACAGTTTTGAGTGGTGAACGTGCAAATATTAACATTCTGAAATCAGCGGCATACATTGAAGATTATGAATTTGAAGATATAACAGCTTCCGGCGACAGCCAGCCGACAAGAGTTATAGCAAATCCGACATCGGCTTATGCAGTCGGCGGCGTTACACTTAACGTAACACCTGTAATCAGCGATGACAAAAAATATGTCAACCTGCTGATTATGACAGAGTACAGACAGTTTAACCTCGATACACTGTTCCCCGTTTACGCGGATACTACCGGCGATAAATACTATCAGACGCTTCCAACTTATGAAACTTCTGATATCAAGACGCATGTGAACGTTCCTGACGGCGGTACATTGCTTATCGGCGGACAGAAACTTGGTGCCGAAATCAACAAGGAAGCGGGCACACCGGGCCTTTCGAAAATGCCGCTTATCGGCAGATTGTTCAGCAATCGCAGCAAGGTAAAAGACCAGGAAGTATTGCTGATACTTGTTAAACCGTCGATTATTATCAAAGAAGAAGCAGAGCAGGAATTTTTCGCTCCGCTGCGTGAAAGATAATAATCCGAATCGAAAATCAAAAGGCCGACTTGATGTCGGCCTTTTTTTATGCTTATTACAAATTGTAAAGTACGGCGATATTATTTTTCAAACTTTTGTTTTACTGCCTGATAGCCGTAGTGCATCATAAGATTATCCAGCATAATCATTGCCGTATATGCTTGGGCGACCGGCCAAACGCGAGCGACGATGGTAGCGTCGCGTCTTGTTATCGCTGCGAGGTTTTTGTTCTCAAGCGTGTATTTATCGATTGTGTGCTGCTGCTTATCGATGGTAGGCGTTCCTTTGACTGCAAGCCGAACTACAATATCCTGACCCGTTGAAAGGCCGCCTGTGATACCGCCGGCATTATTGGTATCGAAGATAACTTTACCGTTTTTCGACTGCATCTGGTCATTGTCCTGCGAGCCGGTCATATCCTTCACAGCGAAACCTGCGCCAATTTCTACGCCTTTTACCGCGCCGATGCCGAGCATTTCGCCCAGTTGTCCGTCGAGTTTGCTGAATACTGGTTCACCCAGTCCGACAGGAACGCCCGTAACCACGACTTCGACAACTCCGCCAGCCGAATCGCCGGTAGCGGATATTCTGTTGCAGGCCTGCACCATTTCTTCGGCAGCTTCAATATCCGGACAATTTAAAATATGGTGAACACCATATTTTTCAATGATTTTTTTCGCGTCCATCTTCGGGGTTTTGTCGCGGATTGGGTCGATTTCCTTTTCGATTTGCGCGAAGACCGCCATTTTCTCCAGGAATCTCATCTCGGCGTTTATTCTGCCTTTAACATAGATTTCCTGATAAAACGGGTCGAGGTCGCATCTCATTTTTTTGTAGTTATCGCAGGATTTCAAAGTCTTTGCGCTGTCAACACTGCCGCAGCGAACGCCGGCCAGTTCTCTGACAAAGCCGAATACTTCAATTCCGCATTTTTTCAAAACTTTTTTCGCAACGCATCCTGCCGCGACGATTGTCGAGGTGTATCTGCCGCTGAAAATGCCCGCGCCGATGGAATCGTCAGCCGGTCCGTATTTTACGAATGACGCATAAGAAGCGTGGCCGGGGCGTGGAGTGCGGTTTGTGTCCTGATATTGCTTTATATGTATAAAATGTCTGTCGAGATTCGGAATAAGAATGGTCAAAGGCGTACCGTTGGTCAGGCCCTTATTGCCTGCGTTCTCGACTGTGTCGGCTGCGTTAATGCCGGTATAGATTACAGGCAAATCAGGTTCTTTGCGTGGTGAGCTTAATTCATCTGCTCCAGGCTTTCGCAAAAGCAAATCGCCGTAGATTTCCTGCTCGCTGATTGCCATAGCAGGAGGGCAGCCCTGAATACAAGCAGTCAGGCCGTCCTGATAAGACCCGCCTGCCGCCGTTACCTGATACATTTTTCCAAAATGACAGCCTAACATAGTATCTCCCATATAATTTATTTATTTGGAAACAGTATATATTATTTGTGAAAAATTTCAAACCTTTCCCAGAAATCAGGGAAAGATTTAGCGACGCAGTTCTCATTTTCGATAATCTGACTGCCTGTAACAAGGCCGGCAACCGCGAAACTCATCGCAATCCTGTGGTCGTTGTGGGGGTCTATTTGAGCGCCTTTGGCTTGATTTGTTCCCTCAATTATAAGCGAATCCTCATCGCATTTTGCCGAAACGCCCATTTTCTCCAGTTCCATGGCCATCACGCCGAGCCGGTCGCATTCTTTGTGCCTCAAATGGCCTATGTTTGTCAGTCTGCTTGTACCATCGGCAAACGCACAGGCAATTGCCATCGGCGGCACTAAATCCGGAATATCGCTCATGTCCTGTGTGATTGCGTTAAGCTGACCGCCTTCGATTATCACTTTGTTGTCTTTTTGAAAAATTTTGCAGCCCATTTTTTCGAGCAGATTTACAAATTCGATGTCTCCCTGTTTGGTATTTTTTCGCAGACCGCCTACAGTAACTTTGCTTTTGCAAACAGCGGCGGCAAGAAAGAAAAACGATGCGCTGCTGTAATCGCCCTCGATAACCATATCCGCGGCTTTGTATTTCTGACCGGCAGGAATAATTATTTGTTTGTAATTTTTATTTTCTGTTTGTACGCCGAACTCCGCCATCATTTGCGTACTGATATCGAAGTATGGTTTTTCAGTCATTTCATCGACGCAGTTTAATATGGTGTCTTTTTGCGCATACGCTGACGAAATAACAAGCGAGCTGAAATATTGCGAAGTTTTCGCGCCTTTGATGGATGCCTGTCCGCCGGGAATTCCTCCGCCATAAACTTTTATCGGTGGAAAGCCTTCCTTTTCAAGATAATCGATTTTGCATCCGAGTTGTTTTAAACCGTTTATAACTTCGCTTATTGGTCTTTCCATAAGTCGTGTTGTACCGGCAATAGTTACAGGTGTGTTTGAGAAATTCGCCGCCGCGCTTAAGAAATTCATTCCAACGCCCGATTCGCCGACGTATAAGTCTGTTTCGACAGGACTGTATTTTCCGCCGCAGCCTTCAATTTTAATTCTGCCCGGCGATTGAGTGATTTTAATACCGAGTTTTTTCAGGCAGTTGATTACGTTAATCTGGTCTTCGCCCATCAGAGGATTGGTGATAACAGTTGTTCCATGCGCCAGCGAACCGATAATCAAAGCCCGCAGCGTATGTGCTTTTGATGGCGGTGCCATTACTTCAGCATTCAGATTTTTTATTTTGCTTACTTTTTTCATACATGTCGGTGGATGTTATTTATTGGCCTGTTCTTTGAGTTCGAGCATTTTTTTCATCACGTCTGACAAAACTATTTTGCTGTCGACAACGCCGAATGAATCGTGCATCTTTTTATAGAGTTTATACATCTCGGCGTAAACTTTTTGTTTTTTAGCGTTTGGCTTATAAGTTTTCGCCTTCACGCCTCCCCAGTCTTCGCTGAACATTGCTTTGTGACCTGCTGCGCATCTGTTGCATTTTAGATTTTCAGGTTTGGTATCGCCGACTAAAACGCCGGGGATGTAGTCTGCACATTCGACCCAACTGTATGCCGCGTCGAAAACTTTTTTGTCAACGTTCAGACAGTGCAGAACTTTGCTGAAGAACCATTCTGATGAGTATGTCCCGCCGCACTTGGCCAAATATTCAGGATGGAGTTTTTTCGCAAGGGCGGTAATCTGTGCCGCTTCTTTGTATGATGTATGGTCTTTCCAGAGCCAGGCCATTGCATTCGGATTATTTTTGAATTTCGGGTTGAACGACAGGGGAGTGCCGTCTTTGTCGACCGGAATAGGTGTTGAGCCGGTTGTGTCAACGCCGAAGCCGATGATTTTGTCGGCTGAAAAATTCCTGTCGTTTTTCTTTGCTGTGGCTATTGCGCCCTTGACACTTACTTCTATACCCTTGATATAATCAGCCGGATTCTGACTCGCGATGTTTGCGTCGAAGCTGTCGATGATGATTCCATTTTTGCCGGACGGATAGCCGAATACGAACGCTGCGATTTCATCGCCGTTCTTTACATCAACGATAAGACATCTTACTGAATTTGTTCCGTAATCTAAACCTATCGTATAAGCCATTTTTTACTCCTTAAAGTCGCCGTACATTAAAAGGCATAAAGGCAAAAAAGGCAAATGAAAATATAGTTTTGACAGGTATTAAATCTGACTTGTCATTTCCGCGAAGGCGGGAATCCAGCGTGAAACAGAATCCGCCGCAGGCGGTTTCCTACTTTCTACATTTAGCCTAACTCTGCGATTAAGCGTTGATGTTGTTGACTATTTCAAGCAGCAGGCCAAAGAGATGGGCATCCCGTATCAAAACCTGGTCAATCTTTACCTTAGCCAGTGTGCGCATTCGCATAAAAAACCAACCCTGAAATGGGCGTAAGTTTATTTTATAAACCCAAATTCTCTAAGCCAATATTCCGTTTCGGCACTGCTTACACCAAAAAGTTTCTCCTTTGGTTCCGTAGGCTTTTTCGTTTTCTTATCCATCTGCTTGAGCATATCCGTCCAGAAATCAACGCAATCGACGGCATTTGCTTTTCGTTTTTGAGCGGCTTTTTTTATCCGCCTGTCGCTGCTGATAACTGAAAGATGCTTTGGTGCGGTGTTTTGAAGTATTAATTTCTCAATTACATCGTCCGCCTCGCGGTTCATTCCTGAAAATACAACTTCAAGATTGAACAGGTTCGCAAAACCGGATTTGTCTCTCGGCCCAATGCCATCGAAAATTATACTGCCTTTGCCTTTTGTCCTGTAAATAAATTCGTCGAGAATTTTACATAACTGAACGTCGGTGATTTCCGCGGATTGTTCCAGAATATTTTGCACCGTGTGCAGCAGATTATAACCGTCAATTAACAGCACGTTACTTTCCCTGTGCTGAAAATCTTATTTCGCCGCCGACGATTGTATATTCGACTTTGCCCTTGAGTTTCCAGCCGTTATACGGACAGTTTTTGCTCTTGGAGTAAAATTTATTGACGTCAACGGTGTATTCGCAATTCGGGTCGATGATTGTAACATCGGCCTGTTTGCCTTTTGAAAGTGTGCCTTTATCGACGCTGATAATTTTCGCGGGCCTTTCAGCCATCATCGAGACAAGCTGCGGCCAATCGATAATCTTCGGCTCAATCAAGGCTTTAATGTACAACCCCAGTGCGCACTCTATACTTGCGATACCGAACGGAGCGGCCAGAAATTCCAGTTCTTTTTCGCTTTTCAGATGCGGTGCGTGGTCGGATGCCAGCGCGTCGATAACGCCTTCACGAATTGCCTGCTTTAACGCGTCGATATCTTTTGCCGTTCGCAGCGGGGGATTGACTTTGTAGTTCGTGTCGTAATCGCGGCAGTCATCATCGGTCAAAAGCAGATGATGCGGCGAAACTTCGCACGTTACCGGCAGGCAGTCTTTTTTCGCCTGACGAATCAGCTCGACTGATTTTGCCGTTGAAATGTGCTGAACGTGATAACGCATATTCGTTTTGCGAACGAGTTGAATATCTCGCCAAATCATCATTTCTTCCGCCAGCGGGTCAATGCCAGGAAGTCCCAGCGTTGTCGAATTAAAACCGGAATTCATTACGCCTTTGCCCGCAAGCGAATTATCCTGACAGTGCTGGCTCAAAACAATATTCCTGAACATCGATGCGTATTTCATCGCGCGGAGCATTACGGATGCGTTTTGCACTCCGTTGCCGTCATCGGTGAAACCGACAGCGCCGGCCTGCGCCATAAATCCCATTTCAGCAAGCTGTTCGCCCGCTCTGCCTTTGGTGATTGCGCCCATCACATAAACGTGCGTCTTTCTGGTTTGCCTGCCCATCCTGTGGATGTATTCGATACTTGTGGCGTTATCGGTCGGCGGGTCGGTATTCGGCATACAAACAACCGAAGTGAATCCGCCCGCAACCGCTGCCGCAGAACCTGACGCGATAGTTTCTTCTTCTTCGTCGCCCGGCTCGCGGAAATGAACGTGAATATCAATCAGCCCCGGCAGAACAAGTTTGCCCTCTGCGTCGATTGCCATATCAGCTTTCTCATCGACTCTGCCGACTTGGGCGAATTTGCCATCGACAATCAGAACATCGCATTTCTTGTCGATGTTGTTCGCAGGGTCAATTACGCGTCCGTTTTTTATCAGTAAATTTTTTGCCATAATTATTCTTTTGTCATCGCGGCCTGATTGACAAGGAAAAGCACCGCCATCCTTACCGCAAGGCCGTTTGTTACCTGTTCAAGAATTACGCTGTTGGGACCGTCAGCGACTTCGCTTTCGATTTCAACGCCTCTGTTAATCGGACCCGGATGCATAACAAGAATATCCTTTTTCGCCTTTTTCATTCTTTCGCCCGTCAGGCCGAAATGATGCGAATATTCTTTAATGGATGGGAACGGATTAGCGCCCATTCTTTCAAACTGTATGCGAAGCATATTTATAACATCGAGTTCGCCGATGATTGAATCGAGGGAGTAACTTACCTGCACCGGCAGTTGGCTTACCTGCGCAGGCATGAGCGTCGGCGGGCCGACGAGAATCACTTTTGCGCCAAGTTTTGTCAGTGCATATATATTGCTTCTTGCTACGCGAGAATGCGCAATATCGCCGACGATTGCAATTTTCAGGCCTTCAAGCGAGCCTTTGATTTTTCTGATTGTATATGCGTCAAGCAGTGCCTGTGTCGGATGTTCACAATATCCATCGCCGGCGTTTACCACACAGGCGTTTATACTCCTGCTCAATAACTTCGGCGCACCGCCTGCACTGTGTCTTATTACTACAATGTCGATTCCCATCGCTTCAAGATTTCGCGCTGTGTCTAAAAGCGTTTCGCCTTTGCTGGTCGAGCTTACCTTTTCTGTAAATTCGATTACGTCCGCGCTCAATCTGTTGGCCGCAAGAGTGAAACTGTTCCTTGTTCGCGTGCTGTCTTCAAAGAAAAGATTTACGACAACCTTGCCGCGAAGGGCGGGGGCTTTTTTAATACTGCGCACGCTGAAAGCCTCGAAACCCTGCGCAGTGTCAAGAATATGTTCTATCTCCTGCCGGCTCAAATCGCGCAGGCCGATAAGGTGCTTGCGTGTCCAAATGAAATCATTTTTTGTCATATTACGATTACTCTGTCTTTTCCGTCAGATTCAACAAAGTTTACTTGAATAGTTTTTTCCGCAGGCAGGTCAATTTTATAACCCGCGAAATCCGCGGCAATCGGTAGCTCTCTCCCAGTCCGCTCGACAAGAACCGCCAGCCGTATAGCCTTTGGTCTGCCAAGGTCTATCAACGCATCCAGAGCCGCCCGCGTACTTCGGCCGGTATATAGAACGTCATCCACGAGAATTATAAGCGTATCATCGATATTGAAGCCGATTTCAGTACTTCTTACCATCGGCTGTGCCTGCCCTTGAGGATTGTTGAGGTCGTCTCGATAAAGAGTTATATCGAGAGTGCCGGTAAGAACAGGAGATTTGAGCTTTTTCGCTAATATATCTGAAAGCCGTTTGGCCAACACTTCCCCTCGACTGCGGATACCAATAATAGCAATTTTATCGGTCCCGGCTGTGTGTGATATTATCTCATCAGCTAGTACTGTTATGCAACTATCGATTTTATCGGAACTTAAAAGAACTTCCATATTGTTTCTTATTCCTAATACTCCAACTGTTTAAGACTTGCCGGAGTATAACAGATACCGTTTGTTTTGGCAAGAAATTAAGGTTGCCTAAAAATATAGAAATCAGAGCCATGAGCGTTGGAGCAGCGGCATTGAAGCGAAGCTGCAAACTCTGCGACGCGCGAGCAATAATACCAATTGCTACAATTCACTATAAATGCTATAATCTCGATATAATTATTGTTTAATCGAAGTTTCAGGAGAATTGAAGATGAAAAGGGTTACTACATTGGTGGGCATTTACGACATGCTATCAAATCGCCTCTTTTCACCCTCATTTCCAAAGATAGCTATTTTTGCTTTATTATTTTTATTTAACATTTCACTCTTTGCGGAACCAACAGAAAAATCGCAAGCGTTAATCGCCGCAGACCATTGGTTAAAATTAGATACACACCCCTTGGGCAATAACCTCAAGTGGCATGTTAAAAATATTGAAACTTTTTCAGATTCAAATCAGGAGCCTATCTATTATGCCATCAACCTTGAACCCACAGGTTATGTAATAGTTTCCGCTGACAACAAAGTAGAACCTATTATATGTTTTTCTGCTGAAGGCAAATATATAAATTCAAATGAAAATCCGCTTTCAGTATTACTTAATTTAGATTTACACAATCGTATTCATACAACAAGACGCCTTGTTCAAGTTCAAAAGAATAATTCTCTTCATTTTTCCAGACAGCAGAAAACCATTCTAAATTCAATGGTAAGTGCAGAGGCTAAATGGAATAGGTTTTTAAAGCAAAATCAAAAATTGCAGAATCAATCAAAAACCAAAAACAATGAATTATTTTCTGCTGAATCCTCAAGCTCATATTCAACAGGTTTGACGGAAATTTCCGATATTCGCGTTGAACCTTTGATACAGAGCAAATGGGGACAAAGCAGCGTTTGCAGCGGTTACTGCTATAACTATTATACCCCGAATCATTATGTATGCGGCTGTGTAGCTACTGCGGCGGCTCAACTGATGAGATATCATGAATATCCTTCTGCTCCTGTTGGAATTCAGGGGTTTTCAATAACTGTTGATGGTTACTCGCAAACAGCTTATACACGAGGTGGGGACGGATTGGGTGGAGCATATAACTGGAGTCTTATGCCTTTTGTGCCAGATTGCAGCCTGACAGATGCACAAAGACAAGCAATCGGTGCAATTTGCTATGATGCAGGAGTAGCATCGAACATGCAATATACACAAAGTTTTTCAGGAGCATATAGTAACAATCTTTGTAATGCTCTTGTCAACTTCTTCCAGTTTAATAATGCAATCATTGGACCATGGGACATGTCCCTTAATGCTGATTTGGACGCAGGCTATCCAATGTACTTCGACTTAGGCAGTCATGCCGTAGTTTGCGATGGCTATGGATATTCTTTATCAACTCCGTATCATCATATTAATTTGGGGTGGTCTGGAGGTTCTGATGCATGGTACAATCTACCTGACGTTTTATACTGGGACTCAATTAAAAAAGTGATATATAACATTTTTCCTTCAGGAACAGGAGAAATTATCAGCGGCAGAACTGCTGATATTTTAGGAAATCCCATTTCAGATGTTAATATATCAGTCCAATATAACGATCAAATTCTTCATACACTGACAAATCATTATGGAATTTATTCTTTCACTCATGTTCCATCAAATACAGCTTTTACGATTAACGCTTCAAAAAACGGATTAAGCTTTCCAAGCTCACTTCAAGTTACAACAGGTCTTTCACAAACTAACCAAGTGGGTAATATTTGGGGGGCAAATTTTTATGAAACGAGCCTCCCGGTAATAAATACAAATACAAAAGAAATTGAATTTAATGCCATTTATGGCACCTCAAGTCAGGATTCCAAAATTCTTTCTATTTGGAATGAAGGCTCTGGCACTTTGAAGTGGACTATAGACTGTAATGGCACTTGGCTAAATATCTATCCACAGCAAGGAATTTCTGATGGACAAATAAATGATGTCAATTTGAGTGTTGATATTTCGTATCTTACGCCGGGAAAACATACATGTGAAATCATTGTTTCAGATCCTTGTGCGATAAGCACAGCAACAATTAAAATTACATTGTTTATTGCAAGAGAACTTCATGTTCCTGCGGATTATTCGACGATTCAAGCTGCTGTTGATGCTTCCTTTAGCGGACCCGGCAATATAATTACTATTGCTCCTGGAATTTACCAAGGCGCTGGTAATAAAAATATCAACATATCAAACAAAGATATAGTTATTAGAAGCCAAGACCCTAATAATGCAGCGATTGTAGCTGCTACCATAATTGATTGCCAAAACCAGTATTCTGGAAACAGTTGCTTTTCTATATCAGATTCTAACTCTACAATTGATGGTCTTTGTATAATAAACAGTTATGAAGCGATTTATAGTACTGACTCGCAATCAAATCCTGTTTTCAAGAATTGCTTAATAAAAAACAATACTTATGGGTTCTATCTTTATTCAGGGAATATTGAAAAATGCACCATTTTGGACAATGTGTATGGAATCAGCATGTACTCCGGCCAACTTAAAATATTAGACTCTATCATCTCGTATAATAGTCAAGCTGGTATAAGAAATAATTCACCATCCAACTTCGTCCTAAAAAATTGTATAATTAGCCATAATAAAGGACTCTATGGCGGAATATATAATTCGACAACAAAACCGGGAAAAATCAGTATTGAAAATTGCACCATAGCCAATAATGTAGCTACATCAATACAAGGCGGGGGAATATATTCCACCGGTCTTGCAGAACCAAATATTGCTGTCGAAATTTTAAATTCAATAGTTTGGGATAACAAGCCTAAACAAATTGTAGTTGAGAATAACTCTGTTAAGATAACTTACAGCGATATTGAAGGAGGCTGGCAAGGAACCGGCAATATAAATACTGACCCATGCTTTGTTAATCCTACCGAGATAATTTTGTCTGATCTTGATAAAAACGGCAGAGTGGATTTTTATGATTTCAGAATATTTGCATCTGCCTGGCGAACTAATTCGCGGCATCCGTCATGGAACAAATTATGTGACATATTTTTGCCAACTGACAACATCATTAACACCAAAGATTTGTTTGTTTTTTGTCAGGATTGGTTATACGAAGCCGGTGAAGATGAATTTCCATGGACCAAATTTGACTATCATCTTAAATCCCAGGCAGGCAGATGGAAAGCGTCAGCGTATTCTGAAATTGATTCAGGTAATGATAATTATATTGATTTTCGTGATTTCGCCGCATTTGCAAATTTGTGGCTTAACAAAGGCGCAGGCATTCCTGCCGATTTTGACAAAAATACCGTTGTAGATTTCGACGATTTAGCATTTTTCCTGAATAATTATCTGTCGAGTTTTGATAATGGCAATTGGATTATTGACACAGTAACAAGCCCCTGTATAGACGCTGGCGATCCTAATTCAGATTGGACAGAAGAATTAAGCCCAAATGGCAACCATATAAACATGGGAGCCTACGGCGGAAAATCACAAGCAAGTTTATCGCAACCTTAAAGCAGTGTAAATCCGTGTCTTAAAAAACGTCTCTGTGTCGCTCTGTGTTCTCTGTGGCTCGGTGGTGAACGTCATAAGGCCGGAAATTTTCCGGCCTTTTTTAGTGGACTTTTTATATATTTTATGGTATAATACCCACATAAAATGAGTCGTAGAGACGTACGGCAGTACGTCTTTTGCAATCCAAGGCGTGCTTCACGAGATACGATTCACGAACTAAAATGTCCTTAATTTTTTAGACGATTTCACTTCATTTTACTACGTTTCCAAATGATTTTACTTCAATTTACCGTGATTTGGTTACGTTTTTTGTCAAAAAATGTCGATTTATGTTGTTTTCGGGGGTAAATGAACGGAAAAAACGGGGTTTTTCATTGAAAAGTGAATATTTTGGAACGTTTTTGAAGGTGTTTTTGAAGGTTTTGGACGCTTTTTAAGCGTTTTTTATGTAAATTTCGCGCAAGAAATCAACGATATGAGTAGTGGATTTAGGTAAAATGTGTTATAATAAAATGCTTGTTTTGAGGTCGCATTGGTAAACGTTTTTAATAAAATATTTGCTGTTTTATTGGTCTGTGCAACTGTTGGATTCGCTGTCGATGGGCAATATGGCGCGATTGATATCGCCGGGATTAATAAGGTTACAGCAATCGATGCAAACCTGACCGGTTCAGGCGTTAGTATCGGTCTTGTTTGCAGAAGCAATACTTATGAAGATTCATTTCCGCAAAATGATTACCGGCCGGATATTACTCACAAGTGTCTGCAAAACAGCAAAATAAATTTCTATGACGACCAGTACATCGCCGGCGCAAATTCAAATCACTCAACTCAAATAGCTTCGATTCTTGTCGGCTCGGACTCAAACGCATTTTATCCTGCACTCGGTAATTTTTCGTACAAGTCCGCAGCTCCCGCTGCTCAACTGAAGGTCTATGAATTTTGGTACTTCATAACTGAAAATGTTTTTTCCGGGCAATGGCCGAAAGACGATTTGCTTACGATGAGTCTTGGCTCTTCAACCGAAGCGTGGTGGAGCAGGGGCATTGACGAAATGGTAGAACGCTACGGCTTTCTTGTCGTAGCGGCTATCGGCAACGGAACAGACGCTTATGATTTGCCATTGTACCCGGCAGCATGTACCAATGTCCTCGCGGTTGGCGTTGTCGATTCTAATAATTCGCTCACGGAATTTCATACTCCAGACGCAAGCCACTCAACGGCAGGCCCCACGCTTGACGGAAGATGCAAACCAGATATCGTCGCGCCGGGAAATTGTCTTACTGCTATAAGTAATGTAAACGAGCCTTATAGACCCAGTGGCGATTATTCGAGTTTTGCCGCTCCGGTTGTTGCGGGCGTTGCTTCGATACTTATTCAAAAAGCAAAATCAGACCCGAATCTGCAAATCGCGGCTTCCGGTTTCTCCGGCAACTGTGTTTTAAAATCTATCTTGATGACCAGCGCAGACAAACTTGTCGGCTGGCACAAAGGCGCCGCAGATAACAACGATGATTCTGAATACCCGCTGGATTTCAAACAGGGGGCGGGAATGGTCGATGCTCTGTCGGCGTATAATCTGCTTGTCGCAGGTTTGCAGCACGATGGCGATGTGAACGCAGCAGGCTGGGATATTAATTTGATTGATTCTTCTGCAGCGTCTGAAAAAGTTTACAGATTTGCAGCAACCGCCGGCGATGCTAAAAAACTCACAGCGACACTTGTGTGGAACAGAAGTTACGAAGTCAGTTATCCGTTTAATTTGAATATGAATTTATGGAACGATTTGCGACTGACACTCCGTAAAATTGATGCCGACGGACAAATTAGCGTTGCTGATATAAGCGATAGTCCGGTTGACAATGTCGAACACATCTATATCAATCTCGAACCGGATAGCACGTATGAACTGACGGTTTCAAACAGTCCGAATTACGAATCCAAAGACACAGCGATATATGCTTTGTCGTGGACGACAAAGTAATTCTTAATTGTTAATTCTATTTTTAATTCCTTGTAGATTCCCCCGCGAGGGGATCTGGGGTCTAAATGAAAGTACATTTTTCTGCAATCGGCAAAAGTATTACGTTATAAAATAGTTTGTAATAATTCAGCCAGCTTCAGAATATTTTCAACGACTAACGGTACGTTAATCCTGCCGGTTTCAACATCTTTTAAAGTGGCTTCGCCGGAAAGAACAAGAACGCCTAATGCACCGGCTCTTTCGGCCATTGTCATATCTGTATAAATTCTGTCTCCGACCATCGCCAGCTCATTGGGCTGAAGATTATGCCGTTTAAGAATTCCAGTGAGCATGCAAGGGTCTGGTTTCCCTAAAACAGCTTCAGGTTTTACGCCGGTCGCAGCGGTAAGTGCTGCACATACGGAGCCGCAGTCAACCAGAACCGTCGGCTGGTCAGTCGGGCAAACCCAATCAGGATGTGTCGCGATAAATGGTTTGCCTTGTTTCATCCACCACGCAGCTTTACACAGCCGCTCATAAGTCAGCGCCGTATCAAAGCCGACGATAACTAATTCTGGTTCGGCTATGTCATTCTCACGAATAACTGTAAAACCGGCCTGTTCAAATTCTTTCCGCAGACTTTCTGTTCCGAAGACAAATAATTTTTTTGCGTTTGGATACTTAACCTGTAAATAGTCGAGCGTTGCCATAGTCGAGGTGAACATATTATCTATGTCTGCTGTCAGTCCCATGCCTTTGAGCTTTTCGATATAAGAGTCCACACTTCTGGACGAATTATTAGTCAGAAACGTATGGCCTATTCCCAATTTGCCAAATAGCTCAAGCGCCTTTGGTGTGAATGGGAACAATGTGCTTCCGCAATAAATCGTCCCATCCATATCCAGTGCGATGTGCCGGATTTTTTTTAACTGCTCAACTAATTTTTTGTCCATAGAACACTATGCTTTCTGGCACGCGGCCTTAAAGTGAGCCAACACAATCTCACCATATACCTATTTCAAGTGTCAAATCAAGCATAGTATAACGTTTTCTTATTAATTGTGAATGCCTAAAAGAATTTTCAAGCATTTTCATACCTGTGATTTTTCTGCAATCGGTTAAAGTGTTACAATATATTAAATTGCGTCAAACGGTACAATCGTTCCGCTGAACGGCTGAAGTTCAATATGCTGATTATTGAGCGAAATATTTCCATCAAGAGTCTGATTATGATAATTTAGCATAAAAAAGTATCCGCTGTTATCTTTGGCCAAACGTGTACGGGTAATTATAAGCGGATTATCGCACGTAATCGACCCTTTGAAATTTATGTCAAGGCTCAAATTCTGCCAGGCCTGTTTGTGTGCGGATGCCTGATAGACAAAACCTGTTCCTAAAATTGATGCCGACCCTTTGCCGCATTTAACTTTTACGCCGCAGATTTTTCCATCACGAGTCGTTGCGAGAGTTTCAGCCTTTTTACATTTGAATGTCTGGACGTAACTTATCGCGTGCATTTCCTGATTCGTTTTTAACCAGCGAATCATCCCATCGCTGTCGGTAAAAATTTTATCGCTGATTACCGAAAGCCCGTCGGCAAGGATTGAGCATATTTTTCCGTCAAGGTCGAATTTCGGCAGTGTCGGGAAACAAATCAAATGCCCGCCTTGCTGTGCGTATTCAAGCAGCGATTGCTGACTTTTCGCGTCCATCCGCTCGGTACAGGCCGCCCATAATTGTTTATATTTATGCAATTCCGTATTGGTGTTTGTAATATCGACAGCGTCGTATTCCTGATTATCCATCGCCAGAAGTTTGCCCAGACTCTCGAAAAGCAGTTCATCTGTAACCATCCGCGCATCAAGTTTGCAGCCGGCAAAAGAGCAGTCATCAAGATTTTCGCCGGTGAAAAGCGGATTGGTAAACTCACGATAATAATAGGGCGGATAAAAGACCAAAGCCTGCAATGTTTTACTCTGGCATTCGGCAAGTTTTTGGCCGTGCGTTTTGATAAACTCGCCGATATTTTTAATTACAGGATACTGTTCTGTCGGTTTGCCGTCTGCGTTCAAAGGCGTTTGCAGATAAAACGACGAATCATAAATTTCCCAGCCGGGCGGATTTTGTCCCTGACTGAACATATAAAAATTCATCGCCGCTGCGCCGTTGGCAAGACACGCTTTATAAAATAATTCCATTTCGTTCGGATAAACTCGTACATTCGCTTCGCGCGTACCCGCCTGAAGCTCGGCGATATAAGTCGGCCCGCGATTGCCCTGAATCGCTTTGGTAAACGCGTTGATTAACCGGTCGTCGTGAAAATTCCGGTACGATGGATTTTCCGGAATATGGTCAACGCCCAGCAGGACATCAGGATAAAGCTGTGCTAATTTGTGGTACATTGAAATGCAGACCGGCATTGTTTTGGCTCTGCCGAATACCCAGCCCGGCACATTATGAAACAGCGAAACAGTAACATTGCGTTTGCGAATTTCATTAATAAGCCTGCCGATATATTCAGCGTAAAAATCACGATGGAAATTTTCCCAGTCACGATACGCCAGATGCTCCACTTTGTTTTTTACTTTGCCGGCAGGAGGAATGATTTCGCTAAAGTCGCTGTAAACCATACCGTAATGCTTGTTTAACGCATTTATCGTTTTGTATGTTTTCTCAAGATATTTTTGATATGCCGCGATTGATGTTTTACAGTAATCGCCGCTGCCGCAGAGCCATTGAAATAATCCGACTTCGTTGCAGACCTGAATCATTGCGACTGGCCCGCCGTTTGAAATTTGACTCTTTGCGATAATCGGCATCACCGCGTCGTACCACTGCATTGTCTTGCGTAAATAGTCTGGATGAGTAAGGCAGGTGTACTTTACCGGATATGGTTTGCCGGTTGAATCACACGCCAAAGCGTCAGGATATTTCTCTGAAAACCATTTTGGTATTCCGTGCATCGCAAGTTCGGCCAGAATATAAGGCCCCGGCTTTAGAATTAAATTCAATTCATTTTTTTTGCACAGGAAAATAAATTTTTCCAGGTTCAGATTCGCCGCGTATTTGCCGGCGAAATCCGCTTTGCCTTCGATTTGTTCGTGCAGCGACCATGGCACATACGACGACACGGTATTTAGTCCTGCCTGTTTAAGAAGTTTTAAATGTTTTTCCCAGCGGTCAGCCTCGATGCGAAAGTAGTGCATCTCACCGCTTAAAATAAAATAACTTTCGCCGTTTTTCTGAAACGAATTATTGTTGAACGTTATCAATCTATTGCTCCCGTATAATCAGTTCCGCACCGGCAGGAACCGCAAAGCCGTTTGGCGGCCGTCTTGTGCAGCTCACTTCTATTATTGTTTTTTTGTTTGTGCCGCGTTTGATGTTATAGCTTAAAGTGCCGTATAAAGTTTGAAGATTTCTTACCGACACGCTTTTATCAATCCATTCGTCAGGAACCGCCGCTGCCAGTACGAGTTTGCCGCGATCTTCATAAACGAGTATATCGCGAATAGCGTTGATTAACTCCGCGCCGACCCACGTGTGCGGCATATCGCCGATATAACTTGGCGTTCGCAAATCGCCGTACACAACTTCGGCCAGATGATTCCACGCAGTAGGGCGTACTCCGTCGCTGACGAGGAAATCAATTGTAGTTTTAGCGTCCGCGATTCTGCCCATACGAATTAAAGCGCCGATATTTCTCGCTTCATAAGGCGTATATGCACTGCGTTTATTATCCGGCTGCGCCGCACGCTTGATAGACTCTTGCATATATCTGTCATAGCTTGCTTTAAGGGCATCGGCAGGCAGGGTATCACGCTCGTCGGCAATCATAATTCCGATGGATGTTGATGTCGGGTCAAAATCGCCGAGTTCCGCGCAGGCAGGCAGTGTCGTTAGATTATCTCGCTGCCGAACTCTTGCCATCGATTCAAGTAATGACTTGCGAAATTCTTTTTCAAAATTGCCGAGCCACTCGGCGTCTTCTTTATATCCCAGCCGCAAAGCTATTGCCTGCGCATCCTGCAAACCCTTCAAAGCGAAAAAGTCATCCCAGTAACTGTGTTTGGCAGGGAAATATCCTTCGTGACTGTTCGACTGCGGCAGAATTCCTTCGTATTCAGTGCCTTTATATTGTTCGGTCAAACGCTGATTGCGCAAATTCTCCATATATTTCATCACAGCCTTTAATTTTGGCCAGCATTGCATCGCGATATTATTGTCGTCTGTTATTTCCACGGCTTCGCGAACGAGAAACGCGTATTCGCCGAACGAATCGTATTCATTCCACGTATCGGAAAAGCCGACCGGATTGCCGGTCTTTGTTTCGATGATAAACGGCACGAAACCGTTGTCTTTTATCAAATTTGTAAACCACAGCAGGTAATTTTTGCTGAAATCTGTCATTCCGAATCGCATCATCGCCGTTGCGCTGATTGCGCCGTCGCGTATCCAGGAGTGGTTATAATTGCGAGAACCGGGCTGCGTTGCGGGGCCGTCGGCGTTGATTATTAGATATGCCAGGTTTGAACGCAGAACGTTGACCAATTTTTTATCTGGAATGTTGATGTCCCAGTCGCCGGTTAGTTTTCGCCAGTTCGCAAGCGATTTTTGCAGTTCGCTATTGAAAAATTCTTCGTAATTTCCATTGACGTATATATTGGATTTGTCGGTGTTCGGATAAATGGCGAGAATCGTTTTTGTTTCTTCGCCGGCAATATTAAAATCATATCTTGCACCGGCTGAAACAATACCTTCATCTGATGCAACGGAATTGCCGTCCGTTTTTTGTTCCTGAAGATATTCGATAATATCGACAGAATCCGTCATTGGCTTTTGGTTGTAAAGCGACGTAAACGTCGGCGACGGATAAAGTCGCATAGCCTGTACGTTGTCGAGCAGCAGGGTATTCTCGCTGTTTTGCCATTGTGCCTGTTTGATGGACGAATAGCCGCCGTACTGCCAGGGCGGATTTATCTGCAACGGCCTTGCCGCCAGCAGCAGCGAAACATCGCGAGCTGTTTGGCTTGTGTTTTTCAGTGTATAAAGCACGAGGGTTGTATCCGGTTCGATAGTATTTGCCGTGATGTCGAGTGTGAGGTCATTGCCTTGCAATTTTACAGCCGGTATTGGCGCCCAGCCATCGGCCAGAGTTTGAGTCGCTGTAAAACTTTTTGCGCTGCACAGTTTGCCGTCGATTATCAGTGCGGGCGTTACGCTGAAGTTTCGCAGTCCGGATTCTACTTTTCCGTATTCGTCCAAAAGCGATTCATTAAAACTGCCCGCAAGCCCTGTTACAGTCCAGAAATTTTGTTCCCGTTTCAGCCAGCCGGGGAATATTCCATCCGGCAAACGCTGCGCGAGCATTTCAAAATGTCTGACAGGCGACCATTTTTCACTTGCGGACTTAAATTGTATGTTTGCGATGCGAACTGTGGGTGAGTTAAATACAAGACGTATTTTTTTTGTATTAACAGAATGGAAGAACAAATCTTCTACTTCCGCCGCTCCAGCTTTTTTATTCATTACCAATTGATATTGATTGCTGTCATTGGAAAGCGATTCAATTTTGCAGGCCGGCGAAGAATTTTGTGCCCAGTTTATTTGCAGGCCGCCGATTTCCATTTTTTGCGGGAAACATAATTCAACAGTTGCGTTGTTGTCGGCAGATTGCCAGTATGTTGTTGTGTTGCCGTCTAATATCGCGTTAGCGTCTGTTCCTGCCGCGACTGGGGATGCCTTCGCGATTATCTGGTTTTCCATTCCCAATATTTCAATTTCCCACAGTGAGTAACCCCATCCAGTTCCACGTTTGTTGCCGCAGATTCTAATACATTTTGTTTTTGTCGGGCCGAAATAAATTTCATCAACGCCTCCGTCGCCGTATTGCATATTATATTTTGTCAGCCATTTGCCGTCTGCTGTTACAGTTTGTATTTCATAGTCCCGACCGTAAGCTGTTTCCCAGTGAAGTCGCATCCCGACCAGTTCGGCAGGGCTGTTGAAATCTATTTGCAGCCATTGGTTGTCGGAAGCGGAGCTTGACCATCGGGTATCCATTTTTCCGTCCATCGCCGCCGATGCCGGCATTTCTCTCTGTTCAGAACTGGCGGTTAAGGTTGCTTGTTGTCCTGAAACGATTACAGAGGAAAGTCCCATAAATATAATCAAAAAAACGGGTTTCATATTAAAATTCTCCTTAAAAATCAATTTGTGGAACTTTTTAACGGATAAAATGTTAATTTTATAAAAACGTTTTCATGAACAAAAGTCAAGTAAAAAATGCTAAAAATGAGGTTTTTTAAAAATTGTCTTGACAATTTTTGGGCGGTGTTGTAAAAAGGCTTTCATAATAATTAACTTTTTTAGAGTATTACAGCAATGGAAAAAGAAACAGAGACAGAAAGTATAACTATTCACGATGTTGCCGAAGTTGCGGGCGTTTCTATTTCAACAGTGTCCCGTGTGGTGAATGACCTGGGGCGTGTTGCGCCGGAAACCAAACGCAAAGTCGAATCGGCGATTCGCAGATTAAATTTTCATCCGAACAGCAGAGCACAGGCTCTAAGCAGAAAACGCACTGATACTATTGGTTTGATTGTGCCGGATTTCGAAGGTCAGTATTTTGCGATGCTGATGGAAGGTGCACACGAAGAAGCGCAAGCCAACGGCGTTCACATTATGGTTCTCAAAGCAAAAGGGCAGGAGGAAAAAATCGAAGCGGTCAGCCGATTGTGTTCGCAGGGGCGAACCGATGGTGTGATTTTAATGCTTTCCGATTTGTACAGCGATGTTCTCGAGGGTATCGGACCGATCAACAGCCCTTTAGTGATTCTCGACCAGGATGTTCATTCCTGGCGGCTCGATAATATATTATTGGATAACAGACTTGCGGCGTTTGAGGCTGCGAGGCATTTCATAGACGTTCACAATGTTGACGATGTATTTTTCCTCGGTGGTTCCGAAACCAACGTTGACACCACGGCAAGAGCGATGGGCTTTTCCGATGCTTTGAAGCGACTGGGTCTTGACGCTGCGCAAAGGCAGTTTTTCTGCCGTGCTTATAGTTATGACGAAGGTTATCGTCTGACTGAAAAAGACATATTGCCGCTGATTGAGCAGGGCAAAAGATATGGTGTTGTGGCCGCTAACGATGATATTGCCTGCGGCGTAATAGATTCTCTGATGGATGGAGGCATTGATGTGCCGGGTCAGGTCGGCGTGATAGGCTTTGACGATTCTTCAATCGCAAGCCAGAGAAGATTGAAAATATCCACGATGAGAATACCTACCAAAGAAATTGGCAGAATGGCCGTGCGGATGATTCTTGACCGTGTTGCCGATAAAGTGAAGGAACCTGTCAAAGTTATATTGAAGGCAGAACTTGTGGTTCGTCAATCCTGCGGTTGCGGATTGAAGAAAAACTAAAAAAGCACAATTTTTGGAGATAGACGTGAAGAGCATCGGCTATGCAGTCTGTTTGCTGCTGTGTGCATTTATTTCGAATGCAGGTGCGGAAATTTCCGCTGCCGATGATGCTCTGCTTGAAGAAATCACCTGTTCGTCATTTCAGTTTTTCTGGAAAGAAGCGGATTCTGTATCGGGTCTTGTTCCTGACAGAACTGGCGCCGAGGTTTGCAGTGTCGCGTCTTTGGGTTTTGGCCTTGCTGCGCTGCCGATAGGTGTTGAGCGGGAATATGTATCTTATGACGATGCGAAAAATCGTGCGTTGAGTGCGCTGCGTACTTTGGAAAAATCCAATGCGAAATACCAGGGCGTATTTTGTCATTTTATTGATTTGAAGAATGGCAATGCGACAGATTTGGGTTATGAGAGGGTTACTTCAACTATTGATACTGCTCTGATGATTGCCGGTGCGATTGTTGCGGGTGAGTATTTCGGCGGCGAAGTTAAACAGGCAGCGGAACGTATTTTTGTGGCCGCAAACTGGGCTGCGTATGTCAATCCCGAAAACGGACAGGTCTATATGGCGTATGATATGGGCACTCCGGGCAAATTCGAAAAGCAGACCTGGGACTGGTACACTGACGAAACAATTTTAATTTCACTTCTTGGTCAGGCATCGCCGAATCCTGAATATCGTTTAAAACCTCAAACAATGACAAACTGGAAGCGTCCGGTGGGACGATATAAAAACGGCAAACCATATATTTATTCATACCCCGGCACTTTATTTACGTATATGTTTGCTCACTGTTTTTATGATTTCAAAACAATGGGCAAAGACTCGCGGGGTGTTGACTGGTTTGAAAATACACGCCGTGCGGTTATTGCAAATCGTGACTGGTGCAGAGACCATTCTGCTATGTATGCAAGCTATGGCGAAAATCTCTGGGGAATTACTGCCGGCAGCGCTCCTGACGACTATGTGGTGCTTGGACACGAACCTCGCGGCGCAAGCGAAAATCAGGGACAATACGGTACGCTGCATCCTTACGGTGCGGGAATGTCGGTTCCGTTTTTGCCGGATGACGCGATTGCTGCGCTGCGTTATATGCGAAGTTTGAAAATAGACAACAAATCCGTCTGGCAGAATATCGAGGACGGCGGATATGGCTTTTGGGACGGTTTTAATATTGATAAGCGGTGGGTTTCCAATCGCGTGATTGGCATCGCGCAGGGGCCGATGCTTTTATTGGTGGAGAACGCCAGAAGCGGGCTTGTTTGGAAACTGATGATGAAGAATGAATATGTTCGTCAGGGCATTGCAAGAGCCGGCTTCAAGGGAAAATTTTAAAATAGAAAGCAAAATGGAAATAAAAGACAGCATTTTGATTGATGGTAAAAACGTTTTCATGGCGAAGAATTCTGCCGGTCTGCGATTTTCCATTTTTGATAATGGCGTGATAGAAAACATCACTTGCGGCAAAACGCAGATAAGTCTGATAAACTCTTCCCCGCTCGGAAACGGCTGCTGCGATTTATATCTAAGAAAAAGAACGCCGGTATTTTCCGCGACTGCTATGATTGGCTCGTCATCGGCAATATCGCATTTCATTGACGAGAACACCTACGAAACAAAAGGGGAGTTTGCAGGCGTGCAGTTCAGATGCAGACTGCTGCTTTGTCCGCGGCAGAGCAAATGGCTCTGGTCTGTGCAGTTGATTAACAATACAGACAAATCAGCCGAGTTTGATTTGATTTGCGTTCAGAACGTTGGTATTTCCTGTGCCGATGGCAACGAACAAAACGATTATTACATAAGTCAGTATACAGACTATGCTCCGCTTTGGGATAACGAACTTGGATACGTTGTTTGCTGTCGGCAGAACGAACACGGCAAAGGCAGTTTCCCGTGGCTTGCGATGGGTTCGCTTTCGAAAGTAAAAAGTTTTTCGACTGACGGCCAGCAATTTTATGGAACCTCTTATAGGCAGACTGCCGTTCCGCAGGCGTTATCTCTGGACAAATTGCCCGGACTTAAGCAGGGTGAGTTTGGCGTTGTCGCGATGCAGTGCGAACCGTTTGTTCTCAAACCGCGGCAAGCCGGAAATTATAGTTTCTTTGGAATTTATCACGCCAATCATCCGTCAGCCACAACATCGGCGGATATTGAACTTATCGCGCCGGCAATCGAGGAATTAAAGGTGCTTGCCGCGACTGTGTGGTCTGACGATTGTGTTTATTCAGAACCTGTTGCGAACATCTTTTCGCAGGCATTGCCGTTTGTGTCGGAAGATTGCACTGATAAAGAGCTTGACGTTTTGTTCAAAGGAAGCAGAAGAAACAGCGAATTATACGATGGCAGACTGCTGTCGTTTTTCTACGGCGATAATCGTTATGTTGTTCTGCGTGAAAAGGAACTGCTTATATATCGTTCGTGCGGCCATATAATCAAAACAGACGGCAATTTGCCGGGCGATGAGACGATAATGTCGGCGTCGTGTTTTATGCCGGGAGTTTTCCTGTCGCATCTTGTGCAGGGCAATGTAAATTTCAATCGCCTGCTGACGGTCGATACGAATGCGTTGAATTTTGTTAGAAACTCCGGCCTTCGTGTTTTCGTAAAGCAGTCCGGCCTGTATTCTCAATTGTCTGTGCCGTCGGTGTTTGAAATTTCATTAAACAGTTGCCGATGGATATACAAAAACAATCAATCGCTTTTTGAAATCATAAGCAGGGCCGATGCAGTTAATCCGCAGATTCGGTTTGAACTGAACGTATTGAAGGGTGAAAAGCCGCAGTGGCTCATCACCTGTGAGCTTGCGGCAGAACATAACTGGCAGACCGAATCGAATGGCGTGTTGAAATTTTTGCCCGGCGAAAAGAGCTGCCTGAAATCTATGTATCCTGCCGGTCATTATATTATGAGTTTCGACAGTTCGCAGTGCATCGAGCAAATCGGCGCAGATGAAATGCTTTTCGCTGACGGCAAAAGCAGAGGGCTTGACTTTATTGTCCTCAAACTCGCCGATACCGACAAATTCGCAATGACTTTCGAAGGCAAACTGAATGTGCCAAGCCAAAAACAATCTGCCGCGGCTTTAGATGCTGACGGCTGTTTTGTAAATATGGATTTATCGTCTGTGCGTGATTCGTCGCAAATCGGTCGGATAGCTGAAATTATGCCATGGTTCGCTCACAACGCAAAAATTCATTATACCGCTCCTCACGGCCTCGAACAGTATGGCGGCGCGGCGTGGGGCACTCGCGATGTATGTCAGGGTCCGATTGAAATGCTTCTGGCGGTCGGCAATTATAATTATGCGCGAAAAATTCTTACGACAGTCTTTTCAAATCAGAATCCGGACGGCAATTGGCCGCAGTGGTGGATGTTCGACCGTTACAGAAATATCAGAACGAATGAATCGCACGGCGATGTTATTTTCTGGCCTTTGATTGCACTATGCGAATATATCGAATGTTCGGGCGATTACGATTTGCTCAATGAAATGCTGCCATATTATTACTCTACTGATTTGCCGCGGTCAGAGCCGGCGAGTATTTTCTCTCACGTTATGCGTGCTGTTGAGCATATTACAACTCTTCGTTTTGCCGACGATACGAAACTTGTGGATTACAGCGACGGTGATTGGGACGATGCGATGCAGCCTGCGGATAAATCGCTCAAGAAACGGCTCATAAGTTCGTGGACGGTTGAACTTTGTTATGAAGCGTTTACGAGATTGATTGTAATGTGCCGTGCCGCCGGTTATATCGAGCCGGTTGAACAGCTCGAACAGCTTTGCGAAGAGATACAAACCGACTTCAACAAATATCTGATTAAAAATGATGTTGTTGCCGGGTTTGGCCTTCGAGGCGATGAAAACAAATTCGATTTACTCCTGCATCCGTCCGACAAATCGACGGGCATTCACTACCGTCTGCTTCCGATGGTGCAGGGAATTTTGAGCGGGATATTTACGCCTCAACAGGCGAAATCTCATATTGCGGTAATACATCAGCATCTCAAAGGCATTGACGGCATTCGGCTGATGGACAGACCCGTGCAGTATCACGGCGGAATTCAGAAAATTTTCAAACGTGCCGAAAGCGCAGCGTTCTTTGGCAGAGAAATCGGCCTTATGTATTCGCATGCGCATTTGCGTTATGCCGAAGCTCTGGCACGGATGGGAAATTCCGAAGAGTTTGCAACCGCTCTGCTGCAAATTGTTCCGATTGGTATTCAAAATATTGTTCCGCAGGCGGATATTCGCCAGTCGAATTGTTATTACAGCAGTTCCGATGCCGATTTTGTCAGCCGTACCGGCGCGAGTGAACATTATGACGATTTGCTCGCCGGTAAAATTCCGGTCAAAGGAGGCTGGAGAGTTTATTCCAGCGGGCCGGGAATGTTTGTCGCTTTTGTTATGCGTTATCTGCTCGGCATTCGCCGAAGCTGCGGACAGACTATATTTGACCCTGTTATGCCGGCGAAATTCGACGGCCTTGCTGTAAACGTAAAACTCTTCGAAAAAGATGTGAAAATTATTTATCACATCAGCGAAAAGCAAAACGGCGTTGGCAAAATAGAAATTAACGGAACACAATGTAATTTTGACCGTGAAAAAAATATTTATCGTCTCGGCGGAGCGTCTATTGCGGACGCATCGCTCAAACAGAAATTAGACAGAAATAATAACGTTATAGAAATTTGTATGTGAAAGTAACAATGGATTCAAAACAGCGTCACATTACAGAAGAAAAGGATAAAATTGGTTTCGGCCAGAAAGTTGCGTACGGTCTGGGTGCGATGTCAACCAACGTCGCGGTCAATTCCCTGAACAACTGGGCTTTGATTTTTTATAACACCTGCCTTGGCGTTAGTCCTGTTCTGATTGGCATTGCACAGGGTATTCCACGGCTTTGGGATGCTGTAACTGATACCTATATAGGAGTTTGCTCGGATAACAGCCGCAGCAAATTTGGCAGAAGAAAGCCGTTTATGTTCTTCGGGGCGATTGCTCTGGGTATGACTTTCTCGCTGCTGTGGATGGCACCAAAAAGCTGGAGCGAATATGCCATATTCGGTTATTTCCTTGTAATGTCGCTGGGGTTTTATACAGCCGTTGCGGTTTTTGATATACCGCGCGGCGCGCTTGGTTATGAAATGACCGACGATTATCACGAGCGAACGAGATTATTTGCGTATTGCAGTTTTATTATAAATGTCGGCGCGATTACAACGCCGTGGATTTATTTTGTCGCTAATCTGAGTGTATTTAAAGATGATTTGCAGGGTATGAAGTATGTCGGTATAGCGATGGGATTGTTGATAGTTTTCGGTGGTGTAGTTTGCGCAATTGTCTGCAAAGAGCGGAAAACTCAACAGGTCAGCCATCAGGAACGCGTCAAATTTTGGAGCAGTGTTATGACAACCTGCAAAAACCGAACATTTATATGGCTGCTGGCGATTATTATGCCGATAACGCTTGGTTTTTATTTTGTTGGCGGCTTCAGCCAGTTCATAATGCTTTATTATGTTTATGGCGGCGATAAGCCGCATGCTTCAATTTTAATGGGCTGGTGCGGAACATTGTGGGCGGTGCTTTCGCTTGCCGGTGTTTTTCCGATGACCTACATCGCGACACGACTTGGCAAATCAAAAACTGTTATGATATTTCTTCTTGTGATGGCTGTGGGCAATTCGCTTAAGGTCGTTTGTTACAGCAGGACTTATCCCTGGCTGGCGTTGATTCCGACAGCGTCTTTATCGCTTGGTTTTCTTGTGCTGTTCTCGCTGGTTTACTCAATGATTGCGGATATTTGCGATGAGGACGAACTCAACACGGGCAAACGCAGAGAGGGCAGTTATCAGGCCGTTTATAACTGGTGGTGGAAAATCGGAATGTCCGGCGCGACTATTATTTCGGGCTTTTTGCTCAAGTCAACAGGTTTTAATGTAAAACTTCCCGCCCAGTCCGATTCAACGCTGCTTTGGCTGCGTGTATGGGAGATTGGTTTGCCGTCGGTTATGTGTCTGGTGAGTGTTTTGCTGCTCATTAAATATCCTTTAACTGAACAGCGGGCTTATGAAATTAAGGATTTGCTCGCGAAACGAAAACTTGAACTTGCCGCGATTGGCGAAGTGAATGGTAATTAAGAAAAAGTGATTATGAACGATTTTGAAAACAATTTGACAGTAGAAAGCTGCCGACAGTCGATGTCGGAAGCACAGACGATGAATGTCTCTGTTGTTGCTGATAGTCTGGTCGCAAGGGCGGTTGATTTTATAAAGAGAAACGCCGGCCGGCCGATTCAGGTCCGCAATGTTGTCGAGCACGTCGCGGTTTCGCGAAGAGAAATTGAAAGACGATTTAAAAAATCGCTCAATCGTTCGATTCATCGCGAAATCAAACAGACGAGGGTTAGTTTGATTGCCGCAATGCTGCTTGAGACTTCATACACTGGTTCTGAAATCGCGGCTAAACTCGGGTTTGCGGACGTAGCTCATTTTGCAAGATATTTCAGGGATATCGAAGGAGTAAGTCCGCTGGAATACAGAAAGAAAAATTTATGCACTGTTTGAGAAAATTAAAATATGTTTTTCTTGCAGTCCTTGCCGCAGCCGCGACAGTATCGGCTTCGCAGCTTACAGTTGTAAGTTACGAACCTGCTGAAACGAGCCTTGTTGTTTCGTCTGGCGAAATAGCGACAATACAAAAAGTTCTCGGCGGAACTGACGGATCGCCAAATGCAACTGACGGTTCGTATGTGCTTAAACTTCAATGGACAGGCCAACCCGACCGCAAAGTTGAAATCTATCAAAGCGGTTTTAGCTACAATTTTGCCGGCTTTGACCAGATGCTTGTCGATGTATATATACCGACCGGCTCGGCTCTGTTTCAATCAAGCGGTCTTATCGGTATCTGGAGCAACAACTGGCTGCCGGGCAACTGGAGCCGCGGCGATATTGTCCCGACAGAAAACGACGAATGGTTTACAATCACAATGGATATAAGTTCGTTTAACGAAGTGACGCTGAATTATATATCCGCGCTCGTTTTTGAATATTATGGAGCTGATGTCGGCACATTGTACATTGACAACATAAGATTGTTCAGTTGCCAATCCAGTGAGCCCAATGGTCTGGTTGCGACCGGCCACGACAGCAGAATAGATTTGAGATGGAACTCCATTGCGGGAGTTACCGGTTATCATATCTATCGCGCGGATTCGGAAACAGGAACTTTTACAAAAATTAACTCCAATGTTCATCTTGTGAATGTATATAGCGATTTTCTCGGCACAAACGGCTTGACAAAATATTATTACGTGGTTTCCGTCTGCGGCGGCAGTGAGTCTGTTCCGTCTGATACTGTTTCCGCGGCTTCTTTCGCAATGACAGATGAGCAGCTTCTCAATTCTGTGGAAGAAGCGACATTTAGATTCTTCTGGGATTATGCTCATCCGGCAAGCGGACTTACAAGAGACAATTATGACCCGACTTATATTACCAACCAGTGTGCCATTGGCGGTACAGGAATGGGACTGATGGCTGTTTGCGTCGGTGCCGAGCGGGGATTTGTAAGCAGAGCAGACGCTGCCCAGCGGGTTTTGAAAACATTGAATTTCCTCAATGATGTAACGCCTCGTTACCACGGTGCCTGGGCGCATTTTGCTAACGGTTATACCGGCCAGACTATCGCTGCGATTGACAGTTATGATAACGGCGCCGATTTGGTTGAAACTGCTTATGTGGCAAAAGGGCTGCTCACGGTTCGGCAGTACTTCGATTCGAATGATGCCGCTGAAACACAGATTCGCAGTCTTGCGACCGAAATGTGGGAGGGGATTGATTGGTACTGGTATCTCCGCCGTACAGAATCCGGATACGAAAACAACGAATCGCTTTACTGGCACTGGTCGCCGAATTACGGTTGGGCGATGAATATGCCGATACACGGATACAACGAATGTCAGATTATATATCTGCTGGCGATAGCTTCGCCGACGCATCCGATACCCGCATCATGTTATTATAACGGCTGGGCGGCTTATGGGTATAAAAATGGCAACACATATTATGGTTACAAGCAATGGGTTGGCGGATTTGAATCGTGTATGTTCTTTACGCAGTACACGCATCTTGGTTTTGACCCGCGCGGCAAATATGATAACTTCTGCAATTATTTAGATAACAGCCGAAACATCGCGTTGATTGACAGGGCGTATTGCATTGCCAATCCGAAAGGTTACAGCGATTACAATGATTTGGTCTGGGGAATGACCGCAAGCTATACTCCGTGGGGTTATGGCGCACAGGCGCCGGGCAATCCGGACAACGGCACTATTTCACCGACAGCCGCATTAAGTTCGACTCCATACACGCCGGCCGAATCGATTGCGACAATGAAGCATTTTTATCATAATTACGATGGTAAATTATGGGGGCCGTTTGGTTTTGTCGATGCGTTCAATCCGACCTTTAACTGGTATTCGCCTGGTTATATCGCAATCGACCAGGGGCCGATTATGATAATGATTGAGAATTACCGCACGGGCCTTTGCTGGAATTTATTTATGGCAAATCCGGAAATTGCGCCGATGCTCGAATCTATCGGCTGGGCGACAAGAGGCGACAACGGACTTCATTACGAATATTACGAAGGAATATGGAATGTGATTCCTGATTTTGATTCTTTTACGCCTGTTGCGACAGGCATTGCGCAGAATTTTGATGTTGCTCTGCGTCAGCAGGACGATTATTTCGCTCTGCGTTTCACAGGTTATATCGATATAAAAACCACCGGGACATATACGTTCTACACAAACTCCGACGACGGCAGCAAATTATATATAGATGATACGCTTGTCGTGAACAACGACGGACTGCACGACGCGCATGACGCAAGTGGAACGATTACTCTGACGGCAGGTAAACAT
The DNA here is from genome assembly GCA_021371795.1 of Planctomycetaceae bacterium. NCBI lineage: Bacteria > Pseudomonadati > Planctomycetota > Planctomycetia > Planctomycetales > Planctomycetaceae > Planctomycetaceae bacterium. Next base: position 94,578 of record JAJFVK010000020.1, read on the forward strand.
AAGATTGTTGTTACGTATTTTGACAAGACAAGTTCAGAAGTTTTGACGGTTAGTTTCGCAGGGCCGGGAATTGCCAAAAAACAAATTCCGGTAAATCTGCTGTTCAGATGTAATTTGTCCGGCGATTATACGCAGGATTGTAGTGTTGATATGAACGATTTAAGAATATTGGCCGAGAACTGGCTTAAAAGTTATACATTTGTTGATTTTTCACAAATGGCCGTTGATTGGCGCAAATAGAAGAAAGTTAAAAGGGTATAATTATGAAAAAGATTAAAGGGTTTACGTTAGTGGAATTGCTGGTTGTGATTTCGATTATTGCTGTCCTCTTGGCGGTTCTTATGCCCTCGCTTCGCAAAGCAAAGGAGCAGGCCAATTTTGTTATCTGTAAGAACAATTTACGGCAGATTGGTCTTGCCGGTACTATGTATCTTCAGGCAAACAACAATGCTTTTCCGCATCCTCTGGTTTGTGTTTACACTTGGAAGACGTTTGATCCTCCATACGGCACCAGTCATCCTTTTGAGTGCCGTTGGCACGATGCAGGAGTTACCCCTGATGGACCTTTCTGGCCTTATCTGAAAACAAAGGGTATAACACATTGCCCAAGTTTTGCTATTATTGCCAGAGCACGCGGCCAAAATCACCCAAAGCATAGTACGTCTCTTAATATTCCGATAGAGCCGACCTTTACTTATAGTATGAATGGTTTTCTAAGTAACGGAGATGCCCATGAAGATTTGAGTAGTAGAGACCTACCCTATCGGATGCCCAAACTCACCAATGTAAAACGTCCGGCGGATGTAATGTTTCTTACAGAAGAAAATATATGGATAATAAACAGGAGCAATATAGATGGTTTCGGCAATAACCGAGGCTATAAAGACGATATAAGTTTATCTAAATATGCTCTTAATGATATGTATTTTATGCCGGCGGAACAATATGGCAATGGTGATTGTATTGCTACTTTTCATAAAGCATCTGATTCAAAAATGAATACAGGCATAAGCAATATTGTTTTTATTGATGGTCATGTTGGCAATGAAAGAGCTTATAGCGCAGAGGATTTGATTCGTGGTTCGTCGAACAGAAGTTGGCAATTAGCCACAGGCAAAAGCAAATAATTCGAAAAAGGAAAAGTTATATGAAAATATCGGCTTACTTATGTTTTGCTTTGATAGTAAATCCTATGACACTGGAAAGGAATTAACTGACAATGCCGCAAAATGGCCTAAACTATCCGCAAAATGGTGTTCTTTTAAAAGTACGAAATTGCTAAAATTAAGGTTATAAAACGTTTATGAAAATGCGTGTTACACGGCCAAGCGTTTGGCCGGGTTGTAAATAGAGTAGAATTTTATTTTGGAGGACAAAAAAATGAAGAAGTTAATTTATGTTGTATTGTGTGTTGGCTTGGGACTGGTTCTGTGTGGGACCGCCATCGCGTCACCGACTATAGACAGTGCGGTTATTAAGACGCGCATCTGGAACGACAACCCTACGTCGATAGTCACTACC